>NZ_PVUE01000019.1 GCF_003003235.1 Antricoccus suffuscus | reverse complement strand
ACGTTGTTCTTCTGCGGTATAGAAACCTTCTAAGGGCAAGACAATCAACTCCATGGGAATGGGTGACTGACTCACAACCAGACTGACACGTAGGGTTCCGCAGCGCTGACGCCGAAGTCTTGCTGTCGATTGGCACATTTGTACGACGATGCACAGAAGCCGGGACGCGCCGTGCGGGAGTGACGGATGAGCGGACATTCGTGACGGATCGCCGGACATTCGTGACGCAAACGAAAGTGCCCCGGACGGTCATCCGTCCGGGGCACTTACCTTAAAACGACTAGTTGTTCTCTTCCAGCAGGTTGCGGGTGCGACCGGCGTCGACCGGGATACCCGGGCCCATCGTGGTCGACCAGGCGATCTTCTTGATGAACTTGCCCTTGGATGCGGACGGCTTCGCGCGCAGGATCTCATCGAGCGCCGCGCCGTAGTTCTCGACCAGCGACTTCTCGTCGAACGAGACCTTGCCGATGATCAGGTGCAGGTTGGACTGCTTGTCGATGCGGAAGTTGATCTTGCCGCCCTTGATGTCGTTGATCGCCTTAGTGACATCCGGAGTGACGGTGCCCGTCTTCGGGTTGGGCATCAGGCCACGCGGGCCGAGCACGCGAGCGACGCGGCCCACCTTGGCCATCTGGTCCGGCGTCGCGATGGCGGCGTCGAAGTCCAGGAAGCCGTCGTTGATCTTCTCGATCAGATCGTCCGAGCCGACAACGTCAGCCCCGGCGGCCTCGGCCTCGGCAGCCTTTTCGCCGACGGCGAAGACGATGACGCGGGCGGTCTTTCCGGTGCCGTGCGGAAGGTTGACCGTGCCGCGGACCATCTGGTCTGCCTTGCGTGGATCGACTCCGAGGACCATGGCCACTTCGACGGTCGCGTCGTATTTCGTGGTCGAGGTCTTCTTGGCCAGCGCCGCCGCCTCAAGCGGGCTGTACAGCTTCTCGCGGTCGATCTGCTCTGCTGCCGAGCGGTATGCCTTGCTGCGCTTCATGTGTTCTCCAGAGTTTCAGCGCCGGACGCGTGTCCTGGCGTTCATGGGTGCGTGGTACGTCGAGCCAGCGCGTGGCCCTCCCACGGGTGTACGACGCCGCGGGTGCCGCGTCGTACTAACGGGCACTAGCCGACGGTGATGCCCATCGAGCGTGCGGTGCCCGCGATGATCTTTTCGGCCTGGTCAAGGTCGTTGGCGTTGAGGTCGTCCATCTTCTGCTCGGCGATCGCGCGGACCTGATCACGGGTAACCTTCGCGACCTTGTTCTTGTGCGGCTCACCGCTGCCCTTAGCGACGCCAGCTGCTTTGAGCAGCAGCCGTGCGGCCGGCGGGGTCTTGGTGATGAACGTGAACGAGCGATCCTCGTAGACCGAGATCTCGACCGGTACGACGTTGCCGCGCTGCGACTCTGTCGCGGCGTTGTAGGCCTTGCAGAACTCCATGATGTTGACACCGTGCTGACCGAGCGCGGGACCAACCGGCGGAGCCGGGGTTGCTTGACCAGCCTGGATCTGAAGTTTGATCAGGCCGGCGAGTTTCTTCTTGGGAGGCATCTCTTGCTTACCGTTTCTTCGTAGAACCGTGAGTAGTACGTCGGTTACCTGGGCGCTCGGGTCAGTTCGGCACGACCAGTGCGCGGTGCGGGCAACCTATCAAGAGTACGCGTTATCGGCGTACCGCACGAGTCCGGGCAGTGAATATCACAACGGCGGTCTCGTGCCGTTGGCGAGCGTCGTCGTGACGTTCGCTAGATCTTGCTGACCTGGTTGAACGACAGCTCGACCGGAGTCTCGCGGCCGAAGATCGAAACCAGGACCTTGAGCTTCTGCTGCTCGGGCATGACCTCGCTGATCGAGGCCGGCAGCGTCGCAAACGGGCCGTCCATGACGGTGACCGACTCGCCGATCTCGAAGTCGACCTCGATCGCGCTGGCGGCGGGTGCACCCGAGGTGGTGCCGCCGGCAGTGGTCTCGGCCGGTGCGGGCGCCGTGCGCACGATCATCTTCACGACGTCATCGAGCGGCACCGGTGACGGACGGGACATGCCCCCGACGAATCCGGTGACGTTAGGCGTGTTGCGTACGACGTTCCACGACTCGTCGGTCAGGTCCATCCGCACCAGCACATACCCGGGGTACGGCTTGCGGTTGACCTTCACCTTCTTGCCGTTCTTGATTTCGGTGACCTCTTCGTTGGGGACCTGCACCTCGAAGATGTAGTCCTCCATGTCGAGGGTCTCGCGACGCGACTCGATGTTGGTCTTCACTCGGTTTTCGTAGCCGGCGTACGAGTGCACGACGTACCAGTCGCCGATGATCGACCGCTCGCGTAGCTCCGCTTCCTCGTCTGGCTCGGCCGCGTCCTCTTCCGTCGCGGACTCGGCTGCGTCGCTGGCCGCGGGCTCGGTCGCGGCCGCGGAGTCGTCCTCGGCCGGCGCCGCTTCGGGCGCCGGGTCTGCGGGCGGTTCTTCGACGGACGCGTCTGCCACAGCCGCGTCATCGTTAGCCGCGTCGCCGTCGGTAGATGCCGGTACGTCGTTAGCCGCCTCGTCGGCGATCGTCAGCGGAGCGCTCGTCGTATCTTCGGCGCCTTCGGTATCGAAGTCTTGCTCTGCCACCGGAATTTACTCACTTCCTTGTTGTTGTCGATCGATTATTCGCTGGGTATCGAACGTTGTCGACCGACCGGGTTACCAGCTCAGGTGCCCTGTTTGGGCGTCGTCGCGGTCTTAACCAAAGATCTTCATCATTAGGTTCGAGATGCCGAGGTCGTAGAAGCCGATTGCCGCGACCAGGAATACAACGAAGATAAGCACGACGGTCGTGTAGGTGATCATCTGCTTGCGAGTCGGCCACACGACCTTGCCAAGCTCGGCAGCGGACTCCCGGACGAACCGCACGGGACCACCGGTCGGGGTGCGCGCGGCCGACTTGCTCGCGGCCGGCTTCTTCGTGCCGGCGCTCTTCTTCGCCTTGTCGGACTTGCTCTTCTTAGCGGTTTTGCTCTTCTTGTCGTTCTTGGCGGCCGCTACCTCGTCGTCGTCCTCTTCGAGTTCCTCTTCATCAAGGTCCTCGTCGGAGTCGGCCTCCTCGTCAAAGTCATCGGAGTCCTCGTCATCGGAGTCCACGTCGTCGTCAAGGTCTTCGCCGTCGTCGATCTCGTCGTCTGAGTCGTCGGACCCGTCGTCGAGTTCACTTTCGGCGGCCTCGTCGGGCTCCGGCAGATCTTTCTGCGAATCGGCACCGGCATTGGCATCGGTGTTGCGACCGGTTTGCCCGGGCTTACGCCGAGATGACTTCGCCACTCGTTGCCTTCCATCCTTCGCCGACCTGGATCGACGTATCGCCGTACAACCGCCCGCAGGTGTCAAGACACCGACGAACGCTGGCAGGGGTGACAGGACTCGAACCTGCAACCTGCGGTTTTGGAGACCGCTGCTCTACCAATTGAGCCACACCCCTATGCGCTACACCCTCTTCGCGCCGGTTACGGGCACGCCAGGGCAGGAGCCAATGGCTCCGGCGCGAAGAGTCTACCCCGGCCCGCGACGACACCGGAACGGGCACCGGCGCGGGACCTGAGGTCGACAACTAGCCGGCGAGTAGCTTCTCGGTCGCGGCCAGCAGGACACACGTCGAGAGGCCCTCGATAGCGGCCGAAACCTCCTCGGGCAACGGGAAGGTAGGGGCGATCCGGATGTTGCGATCGCGCGGGTCCTTGCCGTACGGGTACGCCGAACCGGCACCGGTCATCACGATTCCGGCCTCCTTGGCCAGCTGTACGACGCGCGTCGCCGTACCGTCGAGCACGTCGAGGCTGATGAAGTACCCACCCAGCGGGTGCGTCCACGTGGCGGCGTCGTACTTGCCGAGCCGTTCGTCGAGGATGGCGAGCGCCTGCTCGAACTTCGGCGCGATGATCTCGCGGTGCTTGCGCATCAAGTCGCGTACGCCGTCGGGGCTTTGCAGGAAGCGCGCGTGCCGCAGGTGGTTGACCTTGTCCGGGCCGATAGTCCGCTTGGCCAGGTTGCCGAGATACCAGCTGACGTTGGCCGGCGAGCCGGCGAAGAAGGACACTCCGCTCCCGGCGTACGTGATCTTGGACGTCGAGGCGAACACGAAGACTCGGTCCGGGTTGCCGGCGGCCGCGGCTAGGCCGAGTACGTCCAAGGCCGGGGTTTCGGTGTCGCTCAGGTGGTGTACGGCGTAGGCGTTGTCCCAGAAGATCCGGAAGTCCGGCGCCGCCGTCGGCATCGAGACGAGGGCTTGGGTGACCTGCTCGGTGTAGACCGCGCCGGTTGGGTTGGCGTACGTCGGAACTACCCACATCCCCTTGATTTGCGGGTCGTCGGCGACCAGTCGGGTAATCGCATCGAGGTCCGGGCCGTTGTCGAACATGTCGACCGGGATCATCTCGATGCCGTACTGCTCGCAGAGCGCGAAGTGCCGGTCGTAGCCCGGTGCAGGGCATAGAAACTTGACCGGGCCACTGCCCCACGGCTGCTCCGAGCTCGCGGTGCCCTTCAGCAGCGAGTAGACGATCGTGTCGTGCATGATCGCCAGGCTGGAGTTGTCGCCCGCGACGAGCTGGTCGACTGGCACGTTGATCAGCGGCGCAAAGATCTCCCGGATCTCCGGAAGTCCTTGTGTGCCGCCATAGTTGCGTACGTCGGTGCCCGCAGCGTCGACAGTCTGGCCCTCACCAGGCAGCGCGAGCAGCGCGTTAGACAGGTCGAGCTGAGCCTGCGACGGCTTACCACGCGTCAGGTCGAGCCCCAGGCCCTTGGCGACTAGTTCGTCGTACGCCGCACGCTGTTCAGTTTGGAGTTGGGTGAGATCTTCGCTGCTCAGATCGGTCAGGCTCATCGAGTTCGATTTCCATCAGTCAAAGGGACTTGGTCATCACGATTCTATCGACCGAGCGGGCCTACCCTGAACCTAATATCGAGTGCGGTTGGTCATGCGTGGCCGCTTAGGCGAGCCGGACGACCGCGCGCGCCAGTGACAGCACCTTGGCCCCGTCGCATTTAACGACGAGGTCCACCCGGGCCTGGTTGTCCTCGAGCTTCTGCGACACCCGGCCGGTGATGACCAGTGTCGCGCCAGTGTCATCGTCGGGCACCGGCACCGGCCGAGAGAAGCGAACGGCGTACTCGAGTACTCGCCCCGGGTCGCCGACCCACGCGGTGACCGCATTGGCCGCCTTCGCCATCGTCAGCATGCCGTGCGCGATGACCCCGGGCAGTCCGACCGCGGTGGCGGTCCGGTCGTTCCAATGAATGATGTTGAAGTCGCCGGAGGCGCCGGCGTACCTGACCAGGTCGGCGCGGGTGACCTGAATCGTCGTCTCGGGCAGTTCGGTGCCGACCTCTATATCGGCGTACGCCGGAATAGCTACGCTCATCGCTCAGGCCTCCTTCGCTGACGTACCGCGGGCGGCCAGCTTGGTGATGGCGGTCAGCACGTGCTCGCCGTCGACCGTGGACAATTCGGCTCGAGTGGTGAGTACGTCGTTGCCGGCGATCGACTTGATCTCGTCGATGTGCAGGACACCCACGAGCTCGTCACCGGCATGAATCGGGCGCGTGTGGATGAATTTCTGATCGCCGTGCACGACCTTGCTGTAGTCCAACCCGAGGTCCGGGTCGGCTATGACCTGCCCGGAGATGTCCATCGAGACGACAATCGCGAACGTCGGCGGCGCGATGACGTCGGCGTACCCGGCCGCGATCGCCGCGTCTCGGTCAAAATAGAGCGGGTTGAGGTCACCGATTGCGGTTGCGAACTCACGGATTTTTTCGCGACCGACCTCGTAGGGTCTGCTCGGCGGGTACTCACGGCCAATGAACGACTGATCTAGGGACACCCGCACAGCCTAGCGAATTGGATGCCAAGCGAATACAACAAGCCGAGAACGCAACAAGCAGGGCCGCCGTTCGGTGAGGAACGGCGACCCTGCTAGGTGGTCAAACGCTGTTAGCGAGTCTCGCGATGCGTCGTGGACTTGCGGCACGTGGGGCAGAACTTCTTCAGCTCCAAGCGATCAGGGTCATTGCGCCGGTTCTTCCGCGTGATGTAGTTGCGGTTCTTGCACTCCTGGCAAGCCAGCGTGATCTTCGGTCGTACGTCGGTGGCAGCCACTGCGTGCCTCTCTCATGTCTCGTTGCGGTTCGCTTCATAGGTGAATCCTGCGAAGCGGAACTCGGTTGTTCATTTGCGGTAAGTAGCCGTGACCGGACTTGAACCGGTGACCACACGATTATGAGTCGTGCGCTCTACCAACTGAGCTACACGGCCGCAGCAGTGCCAAACTGCGACACCAGAGCCCCTTTACGGAATCGAACCGTAGACCTTCTCCTTACCATGGAGACGCTCTGCCGACTGAGCTAAAGGGGCGTCGTACTACGTGGTCGCGAACGGTCCTGCCAGTGGTACTTCTTAGTGATATCCGGCTGGGGTTCGCCCGCGATGGGCAGACCATAAGAGGTTACACGAAACGCCCGGGTGGAATCGACGGGGGCGGCTGTGATCCGCGACAACGCACTTTGGCGCCACTCCCCTCGCCCGAGCCACCGCTGTCGGCGATCTTGACGGCCAAAGCGCTATCTATCTGGCGCGTCATCATTTACCTTGACTGCATGGCCGGGGCGCGCCGGTTCGGACCGCTGACCTGGAAAGAATTTCTGGTGGCCGTGGATCCGTTCCACGCAGGCATACGTCGTATCGCCGTTCGCCTCGCTCAGCAACTAGGCAGTCGAGCGGCACCACCTAAACAGCACCACCTGACAGAACAGCTCCATCAAATAGCAAGCATTTTCATTTACTCGAATACTTTCGTAAGGAACGATCATGGACACGTATGACAGCGGTTCGGACTACGACGCAAGCGCACCGGACACCAGCAGCTATGACTCGGGCTACGGCGACGACGGCAGCATCAATGTCGGCATCGAAGACGGGCAGTCCGTCGACCTCAACGGCGACGGCATCGCCGACGGCATCGCCCAGGTTGACTACTCCGACACCAACGGTGACGGTATCGACGACGCGGCCACCGTCACTGTCGTCTCCGACACCAATGGCGACGGGGTGGACGACTCGGTCGTGATCATGGACCAATACGACACCAACGGCGACGGCTACGGTGACGAGGTCCAGATTTCGTACGGCTCGGACACCGACGGCGATGGCGAGGTCGACCAGTCCAACTACGCTTCCGGCCAGATCATCAACACGCCGGTCGACACCGACGGCGACGGCAAGGCCGACACCGTCGATCAGCAGGTTGTCTGGGACGACTCAGGCTCGGGCAGCGACTCGGGCTCGAGCAGCGCCGCAAGCTCGGCCTCGGGATCGCCCGGCTCCGGATCTTCTGATGCGCAGTTCGGGGACAACAGCGGCTCCGGCTCGAACTCCGGGGGCAACTACGCGTCGGACTCCGGTGCGGCCTATGACTCCCAGGGCTCGGCCTCGCAGAATGCGAGCTCGGACTCGTATGACGCTAAAAGTGAGTCCTCGGACGACACTTACTACAAGTCGACCACCACGACGACCACTACAACGACCGAGTACGGCTCTTCGTCGGACTCCTCCGACTCGGCTTCGGCGCAGTCCTCGGATGCCTCGCAGAGCGGGCAGTACAGCGACTCCGGAGCGGCCTACGACAGCAGCGCTGGAAGCGACTACGCATCCAGCGAGGGCTCCGCTGCGTCGGCAAGCGGCTCGGAGACCATCACCGCCACGGTCAACGGCCAGCAGGTTGCCATCGACGCGACTTACGACATCGATGGCGACGGCGATGCTGATGCCGGAGTCGTAGAGACCGCGGACGGCAATTACGTCGTCATCGCCGATACCAACGATGACGGCGCGGCCGATCAGGCAGTGCTCACCGACGCACAGGGCAACGTGCTCGACTCGGCGTACGTCGATCCGGCCACCGGTCAGTGGGTGGACGGCCCGACCAAGTAGGTCGATACACAGCAACCAAAAAGAAGGGCCCCGCCGAAGCGGGGCCCTTCCTTTTTTGTGCCTAGGTGGTGTGGCGCGAACCTAGATCCGCGCTACACCGAGAACCTAGGTCAGGCAAGCTCGATGTTGACTGCCTGCGGACCCTTGGGGCCCTGCTCGGTCTCGAACGTGACCTTCTGGTTCTCCTCAAGCGAGCGGTAGCCGCTCGCGTTGATCGCGGAGTAGTGGGCGAAAACGTCAGCGCTGCCATCTTCGGGAGCAATGAAGCCGAAGCCCTTTTCAGCGTTGAACCATTTCACTGTGCCTGTTGCCATCTGCAATCCTTCTGTTTCAAGGCTTGATCCCGACGTTCGCGGAGCCTTAAGTCGCGGTGTACGTAGCGGCTTCTACAGAAAAAGCGGCACTTCCCGAGGATTCGGGCTTTGCCGCTTGAAAAACAAAACGCGCAACACTACAACTACGGTTCATTCTACACACCGCACTCGCTCAGACACCAAGCGCTGTGACGTACGCCGCAGCCCGGCCCGTCGAGGAGCCGCCAACGGGTTGAGCACCGGCCGCCGAATCAGAGGAGCCGGCCGCCACATTGCTGTGACGACCGGCTCTCATTTGGGTGGCAGGTGAAGGATTTGAACCTTCGAAGCTTGCGCGGCTGATTTACAGTCAGCTCCCTTTGGCCACTCGGGCAACCTGCCATCAGACCATCAGAAGGTAAACTCCCTAAGTCCGAGGGAACACAATACAGGAGACGAAATCTACATGGCAGACCCATCGTTCGACGTCGTGAGCAAGGTCGACCGCCAAGAGGTGGATAACGCGCTAAACCAGGCAGCGAAGGAACTTTCGCAGCGTTTCGACTTCCGCGGGACGAACACCCGGATCGACTGGGCCGGCGACAACGCAATCGCTCTGTCCTCCGACACCGACGAGCGCATCCTCGCCGGCCTGGAGGTCTTCAAAGAAAAACTCATCAAACGTGGAATCAGTCTCAAGGCACTCGATGCTGGAGAGCCCGCTTCCTCCGGCAAGGGATACAAGCTGTCGGCGACGATTCTCGAGGGCATCGAGTCGGACAAGGCCAAGCAGATTTCCAAGACGATCCGCGACGCGGGACTCAAAGGCGTACAGGCGCAGATCCAGGGCGACCAACTGCGCGTGTCTGCCAAGAAGAAAGACTCGCTACAAGAGGTCATCTCGATGCTGAAGGGCGAGGACTTCGGGATCGCCCTTCAGTTCACCAACTACCGCTAGCGGACACCGATCGCCAGCATCAGTTGGGCGCCGATGAGAATCGTGGTTTTCTGGTCTCGTGGCAAGAACGCAGCGTGATCACCGCACCCCGGTACTGTTCGCGCTGATCCTCTCCATGGCCCTGGTAGCCATGGACACCACGATCGTCGCCACCGCAATCCCCCAGGTCGTCGATGACCTCGGCGGGTTCTCGCAGGTCGGTTGGGTCTTCTCTGTCTATCTGCTGGCGCAGACCGTCACGATCCCGATCTACGGCAAGCTCGCGGACTTGTACGGACGCAAGCCGATTTTGGTCATCGGCGTCATCGTGTTCCTGGTCGGCTCGTTGCTCTCGGCCTCAGCATGGAACATGGTGGCGCTGATCGCCTTTCGCGCCCTGCAGGGGATCGGTGCGGGGTCCATCGGCGCAACGGTCAACACCGTCGCCGGCGACCTTTACAGTGTCCAGGAACGGGGCCGGATACAAGGCTATCTTTCCAGCGTGTGGGGCATCGCCGCCGTCGTGGCACCGGCGATCGGCGGCCTGTTCGCGCAGTATGCGTCGTGGCGCTGGATCTTCCTGGTCAATCTGCCCATCGGTGCGATCGCGCTATTCCTGATCGTGCGCCTGCTGCATGAGGACGTCGTGCGTCGTAAACACCGAATCGACTACGCCGGCGCCGGGCTGGTGTTGGTGTCCACGGGACTGCTGATCCTCGGGCTGCTACAAGGTGGTACGTCGTGGGCTTGGTTGTCACCGGCCAGTTTCGTGACCTTCGCGTTGGCCATCGTTGCCGGTGCGGCCGCGATCTGGGTCGAACGTCACGCGACCGAGCCGATGCTGCCGATGTGGCTGTGGACCAAGCGGGTCAACGTCGGCTCGTACGCCGCCACCCTCACCGCGGGGCTGATGGTGATCGGCCTGTCTGTCTACCTGCCCAACTGGGCCCAGACGGTGCTCGGACTGAGCCCGGTCGCCGCGGGATTCGTGCTGGCGGTGATGAGCATGACCTGGCCGACAGCGTCCGGACTGTCCGCGCGCCTCTACCTGCGGATCGGTTTTCGCAATACCGCGCTAATCGGGTCGGGGTTCGCGATCGCCTCGGGCGTGGTGTTCACCTTGATGGGCCCGCAGGCGCAGGTATGGCAACCGATCGTCGGCAGCGCGTTGATGGGAGCCGGCATGGGGCTGATCGTCGCCCCCTTGCTCGTCGGCCTCCAAAGCACCGTGGGCTGGTCGCAGCGTGGCACCATCACCGGCGGCGCCATGTTTTCTCGTTTCCTCGGGCAGAGCCTCGGAGCGGCCGTGTTCGGCGCCGTCACCAACACGGTCTTGCGCCAGCAGCACGGCCAGAGCCAGTCGGCTGCGATGAGCGCCTCGACGCATGCGGTGTTTATCGGGTTGTTGCTGGCCGCGGTGGCGACCGCGCTCATCCTGGCGCTCGTCGTTCCTCGACACTTTCCCAGCATCGCCACCACGAGTCAGCCGAACGTCGAACCCGCTGGCTGAGCTCCGCGGCATGGCACCCCGTCCCCGTTAGAGTCAACGGAGCGTGGTTGACTCGTCAGCCCGATCCACACTCGTCAACGACTGTTAGCAGACGCGACACACTCGCGCAGGAAGGCACACGCGTGAAGGGAATCATCCTCGCCGGCGGCAGCGGCACCCGGCTCCACCCGATCACCCGCGCCACCAGCAAGCAGCTGTTGCCGGTGTACGACAAGCCGATGGTCTACTACCCCCTGTCGGTATTGATGCTGGCCGGGATCACGGACATCCTGCTGATCTCGACCCCGCACGATCTGCCGTCGTTCGAACGGCTGCTCGGCAACGGCGCGGACCTTGGCATCACGCTCTCGTACGCCGAACAAGCCGCCCCCAACGGGCTGGCCGAGGCATTCATCATCGGCCGCGAGCACGTGGGCGACGACGCTGTGGCGCTCGTCCTCGGCGACAACATCTTCTATGGGCAGAACTTCTCCAGCCTGCTGCAGCGCGAGGCGCAAAACGTCGCCGGTTGCACGCTGTTCGGCTACCAGGTCACCGATCCCGAGCGGTACGGCGTCGGCGAGTCCGACGCCGACGGCAAGCTCTTGTCGCTTGAAGAGAAGCCCGCGAAGCCGAAGTCCAACCGCGCGATCACCGGTCTTTACTTCTACGACAACCGAGTGCTGGACATTGCCGCCAACCTCGAGCCGTCCGACAGGGGCGAGCTGGAGATCACCGACGTCAACAAAAAGTACCTCGAGTACGGCGACGCGCGGCTCGTCGACCTCGGCCGCGGCTTCGCCTGGCTGGACACCGGCACCCACGACAGTCTCCTGGAGGCCGGCCAGTTCGTGCAGGTACTCGAGCACCGGCAAGGCGTGCGCATCGCGTGCCCCGAAGAAATCGCGATGCGGATGAAGTACATCGAACCGCAGGCGGCGTACGAGCTCGGCAAGGCGCTCAGCAAGTCCGAGTACGGCAAATACATCATGCGGGTAGCCGACGAGTATCAAGCCGCCCTATAGGTCACCCGACACGGCGACCGTGATAGCGGCCTCGGCACCCGCCCGAACTTCCGGTGGCACCTTCGCGCCGTCACTGGTGGTCAGGTAAAACGAGTCGACCGCGTTGGGACCGTAGGTCTCGACGACAGCGGAACGGACCAGCAGGTCGGTGCGCTGCAATCCGTCAGTGATGCGCGAAAGCAGGCCATAGGCGTCTACGGCGCGCACCTCGAGCACCGATGCTTCGGTCGCCTCGTCGTCGAACCACAGCAGCTCGGGCACTGAGCGCTCCCCTTTGCCATAGCTGGCTTCCTTGCGGGTCAGCCGTTCTGACACGTCGAGCGAACCATCGCGTACCCGGTTCATCGTGCGGGTCAGGTGCCGCTCGGTCGGCATGACCCCGAACATCGGCTCGACGAGGAAGTCGTGAATGGGGATGCCATTGGGGCGCGCAATCGAGGCGCGCCGGATGGCCAGCATCTCAAGGGCAAGTACGCCGGTGATAGACGACAACGACAGGTCTGCGGATCGGGCCGCGACGACGATCCGCGACTGGACGCCGTCGGCCGGCGCGATCGTCACGACAACCGGCGCGTCGGCATCCGCGCGGTAGGCCTCGTCGACCGATTCGATCACCTCGTCGGCGAGCACTGCGGCGTTGACCGGCGTACCGGCATGGTGGGCACGCACCTGCCGCACGAGTTCGTCGACAAGAGTCGACTTCCAGTCCGTCCACACGCCCGGCCCGGTGGCAAGCGCATCGGCCCGGGTCAGCGCCTGCAGCAGGTCGATCGTCTCGCGCGACTCGCCGAGCGTGTCCGCGACGTTTTTGCTCGTGAGCGGTTCGGTGAGGTCGCGCCGCGCCGCAGTGTGCGCCAACAGCAAGTGATGGCGCACGAGGGTCGCGATCACGCTGACGTCCGGTGGGCTGAATCCCATCCGAGTGGCGATGGCGACCGCTATTGGCGTTCCGGCCTCGCTGTGGTCGCCGGGTTGGCCTTTACCGATGTCGTGCAGCAGGGCGGCGACAAGTAGCAAGTCAGGTCGGCGTACCGACTGCTTGTTTGCATCGACCTGTATCACCGTCTCAAGCAGGTGTCGATCGACGGTAAACCGGTGTACGGCGTTGTACTGAGGACGGGAGCGCACGTAGTCCCACTCGGGAAGGTAGCGCGCGATAAGCCCGTGCTGATCCAGCGTCTCCCAGACCTGCAGTAGACCTCGACTCGCAGCGAGCAGCGCGACAAAGTCGTCGCGCATGTCGTCGGTCCAGACACCGACCTCGCGCTCCCCTTCGGCCATCAGCCGGTCCAGCGTGAACTGCGACATGACGAGATCGGCCTTCGCCGCGGCACTGGCCATCCGGATCGGGAGGCCACGGTCGGTTGCTGGGCGAGCGTCCCGCGCGAGCACGACCTCGCCGTTGTGGCTGACGACGTCCTTGGCGAGCCCGATCCGCTGTGCGGTCACTCGTTGTGTCGGCATGCGCAGTCGGGCACGCAGCGTTAAGGAGGCGGGCCTGTCAGCCGCGGCCCGTCGAAACGCCATATCCGAAGCGTGTCCGATCGAGCGGGCCGCGTCGTTCACCGATCGCAGCAACGTATCGCCGCTTTCGAAGCCGAGGGATTGGGCTATCCCACCGCGATCTTGCGCACGTAGTACGTCGGCGGCACGTCCAGCGACGCGGTGCACTTCGGCACGCACGTCCAACAGCAGCTCACGCGCCTGCTGCACGTTGGGTCGAATGTCGATGAGCTGGGCGCGGGCCAGCGCGCGAAGAATCGCCCCGTCGCGCAGTCCGCCGTACGACTGCTTGAGGTTGGGCTCTAACAGGTACGCCGCAGAGCCGAACTGCTCTTGCCGCTCGCGTGCCATCGCCCGCAGCTCCATAGCGCGGCGCGCGCCGGTGGTGCGCCAGGCCTGCGAGATCGCCGTACCCGCCTCGTCGGCGATGACTCGATCTCCCGCGATGTAACGGATATCGAGCATCCCGAGCATCACTTTGATGTCGTCGGCCGCGAGCGCGACGGTCTCGTCGACGGTGCGGACCGAATGGTCGAGGCCCAGCCCGGCATCCCAAATCGGATACCAGATCCGGTCAGCGATACTGCTGACCGCGACGGACCGCTTGTGGTGCAGCAGCAGCAAGTCGAGGTCGGAGTACGGCGCGAGCTCCGCACGCCCGTAGCTGCCAACCGCGACCAGCGCGATGCCGTCGCGTTGTGGCGTGATCTGGCGCAGCCATTCGTCGTACCGCTCGGTCAGCTCGCGCCGAATCTGCGGGCCAACCACCGAGGTGTCGGTCAATAGCCGCTCGCGCAGCCGCCGGATCGACGGTACCTCCTCAGACGGCGTCGGCATCTCGCTCGCCCGTGCGCACGCGGACGAGCGCTTCGACAGTTGTCACCCACACCTTGCCGTCACCGATCTTGCCGGTGTTGGCGGCGCGAACGATCTCGCTGACGATCTCGTCGGTGTCCTGATCGTCGGCGAGCACCTCCAGCCTGATTTTGGGCACCAGGTCGACCTCGTACTCCGAGCCACGGTAGATCTCGGTGTGGCCCTTCTGCCGACCGTAACCGGACGCCTCGCTCACGGTCATTCCGGAGACGCCGAGAGACTCGAGTGCCTCCTTGACGTCGGCCAACATGAACGGCTTAATGATCGCGGTTACCAACTTCATGACAGTTCTACTTCCTCACCTGCGGACGGTGGAAACTCCGGGGCATTCTCATTCGATAGCTCCGAACAACACTACCGACCAACGCACGCAACCAACTCACGATCGGCAGTACGTCGAATCGGACGACGCACCTAGTGTGCCGGGACTGTGTTTCGGGACGCGGCGTGCTCTGTTTCGGCTGTGTGAACAGCCGCTCCTGCAGATGACCGACCCGCCGATTCGTCACGATGCCTTTCGATCGCCTCTCAAACGGGCAAAGACAGGAAGCAGCGCTGCCGGCCGACTTCCGCTTCCTTCTCGCCGCACCAAAGCCCACATTTGTACCAATACGCAGCAAGAATTCCGTGAAACCCGCTGCACAACGGCACATTCGTGCCGATTAGCAATCGGCCAACAACGCACATGCGGGACGTACTTAGGGATCGAGGGGGCGGCGGCGGGCCATTTCCTCAAGGCGTGCGATGCGTTTGGCCATCGGCGGATGAGTGGCGAACATGTGCGCCATACCCTCGCCGCGGAACGGATTGGCGATCATCAGGTGACTGGTGCTGACCAGTCGTTCGTCCTGCTTCAGCGGATGCGCGTCGATCCCGCTCTGCAGCTTGCGTAGCGCGTTGGCCAGACCCTGCGGATCCTGCGATAATTTCGCTCCGGACTCATCGGCTTGATACTCACGGGAGCGGCTGACCGCCATCTGCACCATCCCGGCGGCGACCGGACCGAGGATCATCAGAAGCAGGCCGGCGACCGGGTTCGCGTCACCGTCACGATCCGCGCGGCCAAACAGCCCCGAGAACATCGCCATGTGCGCCACGAAGGTGATGATGCTGGCGAACGCGCCCGCGACCGACGAGATCAGGATGTCGCGGTTGTAAACGTGTGACAGCTCGTGCGCGAGTACGGCGCGCAGTTCGCGTTTGTTCAGCAGCTGCCCTATCCCCTGCGTGATGCACACGGCCGCATTGCGCGGGTTACGACCGGTGGCGAACGCGTTGGGTGCCTGTGTTGGGCTCAAATACAGCCGCGGCATGGGCTGCTTCGCCTCGGTGGACAGCTCGCGCACGATTCCGAAGATCGCCGGCGCCTCGGCCTCGGTGAGCGGGCGCGCCTTCATCGAGCGCAACGCGATCCGGTCGGAGTAGAAGTAGGCGCCGCCGTTCATGAGCACGGCGATGACGACCGCGATCGTGATCCCGGTGGTACCGAACATGGATCCGACTAGCACAATTACCGCGCCCATGCCGCCTAGCAGGAGCGCGGTCTTCAGCCCGTTGAAGTGCTTGCCCGTCACGACCTGAACAACGCGTCACCTTCGCGCCGGGTTCCGGCTGCAGGTGTGGTGCGGCGTACCTACGCGACGATGCCGTACACGGCGAACGAACCGGGATCGGTATTCGCCTTCTTCGTCGTGTCAAATACGGCGTACTTGTCGGTAACTGCGACGGCCCGGCCGGGGAGGCCAGTGGAAACAATATTTCCCGCGTAGTCCGCGGCCCCGTAACTCGGGTCGGCGCCGTACGCGCCGTAGAAGACATATCCGTTATGCACAGCAGTGATCATTTCGTCAGGGACCGAACGCTTCGATACTTTGATCGCGGCATCGCCCGAGCGGTAGGTCATTAGTCGCATCTTTCCTGGGTCACCGTCGATCGAACATGCGATTACTTCCGCGGCGGAGTCGGCTGCGCACGTCGTCGAGGTGTGACTAATGTCGGCGATCTTGGACCCGTCACTCATTCGAATCAGGAAGTTCGTCAGCTTGCCCTTCTCGACTTGCCGGACCACCAAGGCGCCGGGCGAGGCGACGACGAGTCCCGCCTGCGGGTAGGTATCGGCGAGTGTCCAGAGCTGTTTACCGCTGGTCGTGTCTAGCGCCGCCAGCGTTCCGGGCCCGTCGGCCAGTGCGCCCGGTGGCACGCTCGCGAGCACGACATCACCGACGATCTGCCGGGGCCACACGCCCGTCGTCGTCCAGAGCGTCGATCCATCGAGCGGGTTGAGCGCGATGATCTCGATCTTGTCGGGCTTGTCGAACTTCGAGCCGTACACCGCGTCCGTCGGCGCGACGACCATGAGGGCAACGCCGTCACTTGCGGTGAGGAGCAGCGCCGAGACGTCCTGGAGCTCATCGGCTTGCTCGGAGTCCTCCGCCACCGACGGCACGCCGGCGACCTTCCACAGCACCGACCCATCCACCGGCGACAAAGCCGCGACCCCTTGCTCGTCCGTCGAGTCCACCGTGCCGGGAGGACACAGACCCGACGTGCAGTCGCTTGAGTAATAGTTGACGAGCACCACCCAGTTGTCGGCGGTGCCTGCGACGTACGCCGACGAGTCCCACAGCACGGCACCGTCCCCGCCGGGCAGATCTTCGAGGGTCTTTATCGACCAGGTCACCGACCCAGTCACCGCATCGACGGCGGTGACGAAGGCAGTGCTCGAGTTGGACTCCGCGCTGCCGGTGACGATCGCGGTCTCGCCGCGGAACTGTACGTCGCTCACGTGCTTGACGGGCACCTGCTCGCTGCCCCAGGCGGGCTCCGCACTGAGCGCCACAGGCGCCAGGACCGCGGGGCTGTCAACGAAAACGTCGAACGCCGCCGGGGCTTTGACCGCGCCATCGGCGCCGCAGCCGGCGATGGCAACCAACAGGCTCGCCAACATGGCCAGGAGACACAGACGCTTGGAAGTGTGCACGCAATTCTCACTCGTTCCGATTCCGCCGGCGGATAGCACTGTGGCCTCCGACGCGACCGTCGAACCACGCGTTCCGGCTGACCCACAAGCCCTGCTCTCGAAGTATCGTGCTCGTCAGCGCACACCTGACCAGTTATTTACACGGGGGCACCATGAGCCAGGACCTAGATGAACTGAACCAGAGCCGCAGCATGAATCTCGCCGCACATTTAGCGCGGCTCGCACGTACGCTGCCGGACGCAGTCGCTTTCAAGCACGACGACGGCATCGAGGTCACGTACCGCGAACTGGACGCGCGGGTAAACCGGCTCGCCAACGCGCTCGTCGAACGAGGCGTCGGACTCGGTGACCGAGTCGCCGCGCTCATGTTCAACCGGATCGAGTTCATCGAGACCTACTGGGCCGCCTGGCGGCTCGGCGCGATCTGCGTGCCCTTCAACTTCCGACTCTCGCCACCGGAACTGGAGTATCTGCTCGACGACAGCGGTGCGAAGGTCCTCATCCTCGACGCCGTACTCGACACGGTCGACCAGATGAGCCTCAGCCAGCCGCCCTTGCGGATCTGGGTCGGTACGAACGACGGCACCCGACCGGCAGGTATCGACGCCTACGACGAGGTGCTCGCCGCCGCCTCGGATGCCCCGGCGCCCGCCGCCGGATCAGAGTGCGACACCGCCATCATCATGTACACCTCAGGCACGACCGGCCGGCCGAAGGGCGCGATGCTCACGCACGGCAACCTACTGATGCAGTCGGCCAACCTCATCCCACTGTTCAACATGACCTGGCACAGCGAGGTCAACCTCTGCGCCACGCCGCTGTTTCACATCGCCGGGATCGGATCGCTGCTACCGACATTCCTACTCGGCGGGCACACGGTGATCGCACCACTGGCCGCGTTCGACCCACAGGCGATCCTCGAGACCGTGCGCCGGTACGGCGTGACGACGTTGTTCCTCGTACCTACGCAGTGGCAGGCCGTCTGTGCGCTGCCTCCGATGGACCCGCCAATCACGTCGCTGCGGCGGATCAGCTGGGGCGCCTCACCGACCTCGATCGCGATCCTCGAAGCGATGGACCGCACCTTCCCCGGCGTCGCGAACGTCGCCGTATTCGGCCAGACCGAGATGAGCCCGGTGACCTGCGCCCTGGACGCCGAAGACGCGATCCGCAAGATCGGCTCGGTCGGTAAACCGATACCCAGCGTCGAAAGTCGCATCGTGGATGCGGCTATGCACGACGTACCGGTCGGAGAGGTCGGCGAGATCGTGTATCGCGGACCTACCCTCATGAAGGGCTACTGGAACAAGCCCGATGAGACCGCTGCTGCGTTCGCGGCCGGCTGGTTCCACTCCGGCGATCTCGTCCGCGCCGATGAAGAAGGCTTCATCTACGTAGTCGACCGGCTCAAAGACATGATCATCTCCGGCGGCGAGAACATCTACTGCGCCGAGGTCGAAGAGGTGATCCACGCGCATCCCGAGGTCGTCGAGGCCGCCGTGATCGGGCAGCCGCACGATAAGTGGGGCGAGGTACCGATCGCGATCGTCGTACGACGCCCCGACTCCACGCTGACCGAACAGACGCTGCTCGAACACTGCGCCGGCCGACTAGCGAAGTTCAAGTGGCCTCAGAGCGTCGAGTTCGTCGCCGCTCTGCCACGAAACGCCAGCGGAAAGGTCACCAAGCACACGCTGCGCGCCGACCACGCCGAGTAGCTCAGCGTTACTCGTATTCGTGGTCAGGTTGCATGCACGCTAGCCAGGTTGTCGTGACAGGGTGCGCGGGAGCGGACCCTCGGATAGAAGGCCACGCCGACTACTGGTTACTTGTGTGCGCTTCGAGGAACGCGACGGTGCGATCCAACGCATTTTGTCCGGCGCTGTCGTCCAAGTTGAACTGGTACTCGTGCGGGAGTTTTGGCGTGTAGTCGGCCGGGTAGAACAACGAGTCGACCGAGACGCCGAGTGACTGGAGCTTCTTAGCCATCTCCTTGCCCTGGGGTGTCAACGGATCGGCGTTCCCGCCGGAAATGTACGTCGGAGGGAACTGACCGTCGACGTTGTCGACGACAGACATCTCCGTCAGTTTGGCCTGCGACGGATTCCTGCTGCCGAGGTACGACCAAACGACCGTCCGGATGAACACCCCGGCGATGCCGCCGGTATTGAGATTGAACGCGTGCGCGTCATAAGCACCGCAGTTGAGGACTGTTCCGACCAGATTGTCAGGGTTCAGCGTCGATCCGATGCCCACCAGATCGGCGTACTCGTCATTGGTGGTAATAGCCGCAACCTGCGAGGCGATCTGCGCTCCGGCCGAATCCCCGGCGAGGACGATCTGGGTCGGGTCAATGTGCAGCTTCGCCGCGTTCTTCTGTACGTACGCCAGCGCTTGCATCACCTGCACGATGGGCGTGGGGTATTGCTCGCCCGGTGCGATCGAGTAGTTGGGTCCGACGACGGTATATCCCTTAGAAGCCAGTATTTTCAGGTAGTTGGCGATCTCGGATTTATCGCCGGCGACCCATCCGCCGCCGTGGATCCAGACCACGGTTGGCAATGCGGCCGAAGTGTCCTTGATCTTGGTCGGGAAGAAAACGTCGAGCGTGGTGTCCGGGCCGTCGGCGCCGTACTGCTGGTTGAGCATCGAAGTGACGCCGCCCGGGACATGTTTCTCGAGGGCGCTCGACATCTTCGACCCACCGATGCTGAACAGCGCCCGGACGAGCAGCGCACCGGGCCACGGGCTGAGGGTCAGCGCGGCCGCGACCCCCACGACGATCGTCAGCAGAATACTGACGATCCAGATGATGATCCGCAACCATCGGCTCCTGGTAGGACGATGTTTTTGGGCTGTTTGCTCGGTCATTACATGTGTATAGCGAACAATGCGGTCGTCAGCGCGGATAACCACGCCAACGACCGCATCGTTCGATGCGAAATCGCTAGTTTGTTAAAGCTCGCTAGAGCTGGCCCTTAGCCGGGTCGCCCATCGGCGCCGGCCGGAGTGGCAGGATCGTCGCCGGCTCGGAGACGAGATCCTTGGTGGCCGCCTGGAGCTTCTTGATCGCGGCGCCCTCGGCATGCGCACCGAGCGCCTCCTTGTCCGCCCAGGTCTCGATCAGGAAGACCCGACCGTCCTTGGTGCTGTGGTACGCGTAGCGTTCGCAGCCGGACTCGGCGTGCACTTCCGGGACGATATCGGTGATGGCAGCAAGCAGGTCATCTTTACGACCGTCGATAGGCTTGTACTCAACGAGTAGAACAATGGACATTGACGGGGCCCTTTCCAGTGGCGAAGGTGTCTCCATAGTCCTACCACGCAGGCCGAAGGGGTCGAGGATGACGGTCACCGAGGAACAGTCCGAGCTTGTCGCGCTATTGGAGTACGACGGCGCAACGATCGTCGAGGCGATCGACCGCAATGCGCGCGAGCGTGGCGACCGGTTGGCGTTGCATTACGGCGAAACCGGCGAACGACTGAACTTTGCGCAGTTCGGCGCGCTGACCGACAACGTCGCGGGCAACCTGCATCGGATGGGCTTAGATCGCGGTAGCCGGGTCAGCGTGCTGACGACAAACCCGATGGCCGCATCAACCACCATGGTCGGCATCTGGAAAGCGGGCTGCGTCTACGCTCCGGTCAACTTCCAGTACAGCGGAGCGCTTCTCGCGTACCAACTCGGGGACACCGCCCCCGACTTGCTCATCGTGGACGCCGCACTTCTGCCGACCGTAGCGGCAGTATGGGGCGAGCTCACGAAAAAGCCGATAGTGGCGGTCATCGGCGACGACCCCGGCATCGACGGAATTGACGTCCTGTCGTACGCCGATCTGACCACCGAATCGCCGCGACCTCAGCTTGAGATCGCCTTCGACGATCCGGCCAACATCGTCTACACCTCGGGCACAACTGGGCCCTCCAAGGGCGTCCTACAGAACCACCGGTGGATCACCCAATACACGTGGGGATTTCGACGGAGACTGACCGACGACGACATCCTCTACAACGATCTGCCGATGTACCACGTGGGCGGCGCTATCGCGAACGTCGGCGCGGCGCTGTGGGTCGGCGCGGGCAGCTGTCTGTGGGACCGCTTCTCCCCCAGCGACTTTTGGCGACGCATCACCGATGGGTCATGCACCATGGCAATCCTCCTGGACGTCATGATCCCGTGGCTGAGCGCCGCACCCGAGCAGCCTGATGACCGCAATAACCCGCTCAACAAGGCCCACATGCAACCCCTGCCGATCGGTCATCAAGCGTTCGCGCAGCGGTTCGGCATCGACACCGTCAGCGCCGGATTCGGACAAACCGAAAGCGGGGCCCTGATCTTCGGGATGCTCAACGAGTGCGAGCCGGGCTCAGGCACGCCGGAAACGCTCTACCGGGGTAAGCCCCTGGACGCGCTGATCCAGGACAACCTCGACAACGGGCTGCCTGCCGTCGATGGCGCGGCCGTGACTCGAAAAGCATGGATGGGCAAGGCCGGACCCTTCGTCGAGGTCGCCATACTGGATGAACGCGACCAACCCGTCGCGCCGGGCACCGTCGGGCATCTCGCGTTGCGATCGAAGCTGCCGTCACTACTGTTCGTCGAGTACATCGGAAAGCCCGAAAAGACGGTCGAAGCGTGGAGCAATCTCTGGTTCCACACGGGCGACTCTGCAATGCAGGACGAGACCGGAGACATCTTCTTCATGGACCGTCTCGGCGATCGAATCCGGGTCCGCGGCGAAAACGTCTCCAGCGTCCACGTGGAGGACCTCGTCGGAGCACATCCAGCCGTCGGTGTCTGTGCAGTTGTCGGCGTACCCAGCGCCGAAGGCAACGAAGACGACATCGCCGCTTTCGTGCAACTCGTCGAGGGTGCCACCGTCACAGAAGAGGAACTGCGCGCCCACAGCGAGAAACAAATGCCTAAGTTCATGCGACCCAAGCACTATCGGATCGTCACCGAGATCCCGAAGACCCCGACGAACAAGATTGAGAAGCACAAGCTACGGATGAGTCTCCGGGCCGAGCTCGAAAAACAGCGCGACGGCGGCTCATAGGGTCCGAGCAGGATCACACCGGACCCGTCTGTGCGGCCAGCGTAAAACGGTGGACAATGGACGGCGGTGTGTCGGGCGCCAAACAGCGCTCGCAGCGGGTACAAAAGGCTAATCAGAGGACGGTTCGCCGCGCCCGTACCAGCGCGAACTAGGAAGAAGGCTGCTCGTCGATGGCGAAGTACGTACAGCAACTCGATCGGGTCGTGATCCGAATTGCCGGGGACTCCGGCGACGGGATGCAATTGACCGGTGATCGCTTCACCTCTGAGACCGCGACCTTCGGCAACGATCTGTTGACACTGCCTAACTTCCCGGCCGAGATCCGCGCACCTGCTGGCACGCTCGCCGGCGTTTCGTCGTTCCAACTGCATTTCGCCGACCACGACATCGTGACCCCGGGCGACGCTCCCGACGTACTCGTCGCGATGAACCCGGCGGCGCTTAAAGCCAACATCAAGGACGTCCGCGACGGCAAGGACATCATCGTCAACACCGATGAGTTCACCAAACGCAACCTGTCCAAGGTCGGCTACGACAGCAACCCGCTTGAGGATGACTCGCTTGATCGGTTCCGGATCCACCCCGTCGCGCTGACCAGCTTGACTGTCGAAGCGCTCAAGGAGTTCGACCTGGGCAAGAAAGATGCTCAGCGCTCCAAAAACATGTTCGCGCTCGGCCTGCTCAGCTGGATGTACAACCGGCCGACCGAGTCGATCGAGGAGTTCTTGCTGGCGAAGTTCGCCGGGAACCTGGAAATCGCGCACGCCAACCTTGCCGCGTTCAAGGCCGGATGGGCGTACGGCGAGACGACCGAGTCCTTCTCGCATTCCTACGAGGTCGCGCCGGCACCGACACCGGCCGGCACCTACCGCACGATCACCGGCAACCGGGCGCTCGCCTACGGACTGGTGACCGCGGCACAGCGCGCCGGGCTTCCGCTGTTTCTCGGCTCCTACCCGATCACCCCCGCCTCGGACATCCTGCACGAGCTATCGACGCTAAAGTCCTTTAACGTCAGCACTTTTCAGGCCGAAGACGAGATCGCCGGCGTCGCCGCTGCGCTCGGTGCTGCATTCGGCGGCGCGCTCGGCGTCACGACCACGTCCGGTCCTGGTATCGCGCTGAAGTCCGAAACCATCGGGCTCGCCGTGATGCTCGAACTGCCGCTGCTGATCATCGACGTACAGCGGGGCGGGCCCTCTACCGGCTTGCCGACCAAGACCGAACAGTCGGATCTGCTTCAGGTGCTCTACGGCCGTAACGGCGAGTCACCGGTGCCGGTCGTCGCGGCGCAGTCACCCGTCGACTGCTTCAACGCGGCGATCGAGGCCGCACGGATCGCGCTGGCCTACCGCACACCGGTCGTGCTTCTGTCCGACGGCTATCTCGGCAACGGGTCCGAACCCTGGCAGATCCCCCAAGTCGACCAACTGCCGGACCTGAGCGTCAAATTCGCCACTGAGCCCAACGGCGAGGGTGGCGCGTTCATGCCCTACAAACGCGATCCGGAGACCCTGGCCCGTTCGTGGGCGATCCCGGGCACAAAGGGTCTCGAGCACCGCGTCGGCGGCCTGGAGAAGGCCGACATCACCGGCGAAATCTCCTACGATCCGGACAACCACGACAAGATGGTCCATTTGCGTCAAGCGAAGGTCGATGGTGTCGCGAAGACCTACGAACCTACGCAGGTCGATGATCCCACCGGCGATGCCAAGGTTCTCGCGCTCGGGTGGGGCTCGACGTACGGTCCCGTCCTCGCCGGCGTACGTCGAGTGCGCAAGGACCTAGGCAAGATCGCGCACGTGCACCTACGGCACATGAACCCACTACCTAACGACCTCGGTGACATCCTGAGACGGTACGACCGCGTCGTCGTACCGGAGATGAACCTCGGTCAGCTCGCGCTGCTGTTGCGCGGGAAATACCTCGTCGACGTCGAGGGCTACAACCAAGTGCGCGGACTTCCGTTCGGCGCAGAAGAGCTCGGCGAACACTTCGCCGAAATCGTGAAGGAGGTCGAAGATCGTGGCTGAGCCCGTATTGATGGGAATGCCCAAGATCGGGGGCCTGGACGGCGTACCGACCACCGACGAACCATTGAACCGTAAGGATTTCACCTCCAACAGCGAAGTCCGCTGGTGTCCTGGATGTGGCGACTACGCCATCCTGGCGGCATTCCAGGGCTTCTTGCCCGCGCTGGGTCTCAAACGCGAAAACGTCGTCATGATTTCCGGGATCGGGTGCTCGTCGCGCTTCCCTTACTACGTCGACACTTTTGGCATGCACTCCATCCACGGACGCGCACCGGCTATCGCGACCGGTCTCGCCTCGACCCGACCCGACCTGTCAGTGTGGGTCATCACCGGTGACGGCGACTCGCTGTCGATCGGCGGCAACCACCTCATTCACGCGCTTCGACGCAACGTGAATATCAAGATCCTGCTGTTCAATAACCGGATCTACGGGCTGACGAAGGGGCAGTACTCGCCCACCTCCGAGGTCGGTAAAATTACGAAGTCGACGCCTCTCGGCTCGCTCGACGCCCCGTTCAACCCGGTGTCACTCGCGCTCGGAGCGGAGGCGAGCTTCGTGGCCCGCACGCTCGACTCCGATCGCAACCACCTGACTTCAGTGCTCACCGCGGCGGCCGAGCACAACGGTACGGCGCTAGTGGAGATCTACCAAAACTGCAACATCTTCAACGACGGCGCGTTCGAGATCTTAAAGAACCCCGACACCCGCGACGAGGCCATGATCCGGCTCGAGCACGGCGCCCCGCTGATCTTCGGCAACGAACGCAAGCGGGCCGTCGTACGAGATGGCTTTGCGCTGAAGGTCGTCGATGTCGACGACTCGCTCGACGAGGCCGACATCGTGCGGCATGACATGCATTGCGATGACCCGGCGTACGCGTTCGCGTTGTCGCGGCTCAGCGGCACCGACCTATCGCATACGCCGATGGGGATCTTCCGTCAGGTCCAGCGTCCGACGTACGACTCGGGTTTGCAGATGCAACTCGGTGAGGCAATCGAAAAGGGTCCCAACGACCTGCAGTCGCTGCTCACCGGAAAAGACACCTGGACCGTCGACTAATCCACCCGCCGTACCGCAGGACCGGTGAGTTCGTCCGTCGCGCTGGCGACTCGCGTGTCGTGTAGCCCGGTTTTATACTGGCTAGACACGGCAGTAGCGCTGCTGGCCGGGTCGCGCTCCGTCGTCGCGTCCGCACACATATGTATGATTCCGCAGCAGGGATTGGCGGATTCATGTTGCCAAGTAGCACAAATGTACGCGAACGGTCGCAATGGGCCTCGGAAATCGACCGTCACTGCCCGTGTTCAGCCTGCTTGAAACCCAACCAGCATCGAACGCACGGTGCGGCGTGACGGATCGTCGGCCATTCGTGACGGATCGTCGGCCATTCGTGACGGATGAGCGGGTTAGGCGGAGCGGAGCTGCATGAAATCGACGAGCGAATCCAGGCTATCGCGCGGTACGCCCGCCGGCAGCGCGCGAAGACTCCCCCGCGCTTCCTCTACGAATCGCATCAGCGTGGCCCGTGCATTGTCCATCGCCGCGGAGCCGCGCAATAGTTCTAGCGCCCGGGCGTGCTGCCAGTCGTCGGTCAATGGTCCGGCCCGCAGGAGTTTCAACAGTTCCGGATCGGTCGCGGTCTCGTCCGCCAACGCATAGAGCATCGGCAGCGTGCGGACGCCTTCGCGCAGGTCGGTGCCGGTGGCCTTACCCAGGTCGGTGGCCTCGGACGTGATGTCGATGAGGTCGTCTGACAGCTGAAACGCCATCCCAATCGACTCCCCGAAATGGGTCAGCGCATCGATGACCTCATCGGAACAGCCAGCGAACATCGCGCCGAACCGGCCCGAGGTCGCGATGAGCGATCCGGTCTTCTCGGCCAGTACGCCGAGGTAGTGATCGACCGGGTCGACCCCCTCACGAGGCTCGACGGTCTCTCGGATCTGACCGGCAACGAGTCTCTCAAAGGTCTCTGCCTGGATCCGTACGGCGTCCGTGCCGAGCTCGGCGACCAGGATCGACGCACGCGCGAAAAGGAAGTCGCCAGTCAGGATCGCAACGCTGTTGCCCCAACGGGCGTTGGCGCTTTGGGCGCCGCGACGGATCTCAGCCTCATCCATCACGTCGTCGTGGTAGAGGGTGGCGAGGTGGGTCAGCTCGACGACGACGGCCGCCTTGTCGACCTCGGTCCGGCCGGTCTCGCCAAACTGCGCGGCCAGCTGCACTAACAGCGGGCGGAACCGCTTGCCGCCCGCTGCGGCCAGGTGCGCACCGGAGATTTCGAGCAGCTGGTCGTCGCTGCGGCAGGCTCGCAGCAACAGGTCCTCTACGCGCTCGAGTCCGCGCCTCAGCGACGACGCCATCTCGGCATCGTCGAATCGGACACCCGCGACGACGTGATTATCGGACACCCTGCTTTTCTACCCCGCTAACCGATGAACGTCGAGGAGATATCTGCGAGGTGCAGGATCGGACCGGGCGCGATGCCCAGCAAGATGGTCACTACGGTACAGATCGCGATCGCGCTGACCGTCGTCGTACCAGGTACGACGACCGCCACGCTATCGTCCACGGCGTCGTGGAAGTACATGAAGACAATCACCCGCAGGTAGTAGACCGCGGTCACTGCGCTTATCACGAGCGCCACCACCACAAGCCAGGTGTGGCCAGACTCGACGGCCGCCTGAAACGCCTGAAACTTGCCGATGAATCCGGCGGTCAGCGGTACGCCGGTCATCGACAGCATCAACACCGTCATGGTCGCGGCCGTGAGCGGGCTGCGCTTGGCCAGGCCCTTCCAGCTGTCGAGGTTGGTCGCATCGCCGTCGGAACGCCGCACGATGCTCACCACGGCGAACGCGCCAATCGTGGTAACGCCGTACGTGAACAGGTAGAACAGTGCCCCTGAGACGCCTGCGGTGTTGTTGGCGACGATCGCGACGAGGATGAAGCCGGCGTGCGCGATCGACGAGTAAGCGAGTAGTCGCTTGAAGTCGGTCTGCGCGAGGCCGATGATGGCGCCGACCAGCATCGAGATGATCGCTACCCAGGACAGCACCGGCTGCCAGACACCCGGAATCGCACCGAACGCGACGTACATCAGTCGGAGGATCACGATGAACGCGGCGAGCTTGGTCGCGGCAGCCATGAAGCCCGAGACCGGCGTCGGCGAGCCCTGGTAGACGTCCGGCGACCACGAGTGGAACGGGGCGATGCCGGCCTTGAACAGTACGCCGATGAGCAGGAGCGCCATACCAATGATCAACAGCGAGTCACTGCCACCGCTCTCGCGGCTCGAATCGAAGATGGCTCGCAGGTCGACCGACCCGGAGTATCCGTAGATCAGCGCGAGACCGTAGACGAAGAAGCCCGAAGCGAATGCGCCGAGTAGGAAGTACTTCACGGCGGCTTCCTGCGACAGCAGTCGACGGCGGCGGCTGAGCCCGGCCATCAGGTACAGCGGAAGGGACAGCACCTCAAGCGCGATGAACATGACGAGCAAGTTGTTCGACGCGACGAACACCATCATTCCGCTAAGCGCGAAGTTGGCCAGCGGGAAGACCTCGGTCTGTACCCGAGTGCTGGTCAGCAGTGCACGGTCCGCGCGCGATCCCACCGGCATCGCGGCTTCAGCCACGAAGAACGACCCGGCGGAGTCCACCGACCGGTCCGCAAACAGCATCGTGGACAACAGGGCGAATATCAGTAGCGCACCCATCGCAAACAGCGTCGGAGCATCGATGGAAACCGCCCGCGCGACGGTGAGTGTCTCGTGTTTGCGTACAGCGATGACGGCGATGAACGCCGCCGCGATCGCGACGACGGACACGCCGACCTGGGCCGGGAACCGTGCCGGTTCGGGTACGAACGCTTCGATCAGTACGCCGACGCAGGCCGCCAGCAGAATGATCAGAATCGGTGAGAGGCTGGTGTACGCGATCGACGGCGCGTGCAGCCCGGCGGCGGCTAGTGCGGTCACTTTGCGCCTCCATTGATGCTCAGCGCGGCCGGTTTGGCAATCGTCGGAGCCGGGTCATGGACTCCCACATCGATCTGCAAGGTCGCCTCCACCGAGGGGGTGATGATGTCGAGGACGGGCTTCGGGTAGATACCGATCGCGAAAATCAATATCACTAGCGGCGTAAGCACGCCGATTTCACGCTTGTTGAGGTCGCCGAACACCTTCTTGCGGGCGACCACAAGGGCGCTTTCGGGCCCGGTCGCGGCGCGCTGGAAGATCCAAAGCGCGTAGATCGCCGAGAACACGATCCCCACCGAAGCGATGATCGTGAAGACCGGCACGGTCGCGTAAGCGCCGATCAGCACGAGGAACTCGCTCACGAACGAGTTGGTGCCTGGCAGCGCCAGCGCGGCCAGGCTGGCCAGGAGGAACAGCCCGGACAGTATTGGCGCTACCCGGAACAGCCCGCCGTAGTCGGCTATGTTCCGCGAGCCGCCACGCCGGATGACCATGCCCACGATCAAGAACAGCAGGCCGGTGGCGATGCCGTGGTTGACCATGTAGAGCACGGCGCCGACGCCCGCGGTCGTGGTGAACGCGAAGATACCGAGCGCGATAAACCCGAAGTGCGCGATCGAGGTGTACGTGACGAAGCGCTTGATGTCTTTTTCGCCGATCGCCTGGAACGACGCGTAGAAGATCCCGATGACGGCCAGCACGAGCACCAGCGGCGCAATCTTCTGCGATGCCCAGGGGAACAGCGGCAGACAGTAACGCAGGAACCCGAACGTGCCGACCTTGTCGAGAATGCCGATCAGTAGCAACCCGCCGGCGATCGGTGCTTCGGCGCCCGCCTTGGGCAGCCACGTGTGGAACGGTACGAGCGGAGCCTTGATCGCGAACGCGACGAAGAACCCGAGGAACAGCCACATCTGCTGCGTATGGCTCAGGTCGAGCTGACGAAGCGCATCCCAGGAGAATGTCGCGTTGCCAAGCTGCTGACGGCTGATGACATACAGGCCGATGACGCTGGCCAGCATGAC
Organism: Antricoccus suffuscus; assembly: GCF_003003235.1. Lineage (NCBI taxonomy): Bacteria > Bacillati > Actinomycetota > Actinomycetes > Geodermatophilales > Antricoccaceae > Antricoccus > Antricoccus suffuscus. Next base: position 70,461 of record NZ_PVUE01000019.1, on the reverse strand, counting down.
CAGGCCGCCGACGAGGCTGTAGATGAAGAACTTCATCGCCGCCGCCCGGCGCTTCGCCGAGCCGTACGCCCCGATGATGAAGTACATCGGCACGAGCATGACTTCGAACAGGACATAGAAGAGGAACACGTCGGTGGCGGCAAAGACGCCGACCATGAAGACCTCGAGCAACAGAATCCACGCGAACATCCGCGAGACGCTGCCTTTAGGCGGCGCGATCTCGTCTTCGGAACCAGGCTCATTGGTGTCGTCGCCGAGCGAGTCGCGGTGCCAGGACGCGATCATCACGATCGGCACCAAGAGACCGACGAGCCCGATCATCACGATCGCGATGCCGTCCACGCCGACCGAGAACTTCACGCCCAGGCTGTCGATCCAGCCGAAGCTGGTCGTGAACTGCAGGCGCGGCCCGTCCGGCTTGTATGCGATGAGCATGATGATCGCGACGACGAACTCGAGGACCGCCGTGGCCAGCGCGGTCTGCTTGGCCAAGGTCTCATTCGAGCGATCCCGGCCCAGGTAGCCGACAAGGATCGATCCCGCGAGCGGGATCAACAGCAGCAGAATCAGGAAGGGGAAGTTGTTCACGCGAACCTCACCGCCAGGAGGGCGACCAGGATGATGACGACGCCGCCCAACATGGAGAGCGCATAACTGCGCACCGCTCCGTTCTGGGTACGTCGTAATCGCCCGGACCCGGAGGTGACGCTGCCGGAGATGCCGTTGACGGTGCCGTCGATGCCGTGTTCCTCAATCCAGAGCGAGGCGCGAGTAAGCGCGAGACCGGGACGCTCGAAGACGCCCTCGTTGAACGCGTCGCCGTACAGGTTGGCGCGAGCCGCGCGGGTGACCCAGGAGACCTTGGCCGGTGCTACCCGCGGGACCGCCTTGCGTCCGAAGAACCACCAGGCCGCGAAGATGCCGACCGCGATGAACGCCAGAACGATCAACGAGATCGCAATGGACGGCAGCCCGATCGCGTCGAGCCCCCCGTGCAGGTCGGCCTCGGGACCCACGGTCGGCGTGAGCCACTCGGTCACGCTGAGCACCTTGACCATGATGAAACCAGCGAAGATTGAGCCGAGCGCGAGCACGATCATCGGAATGGTCATGGTGGACGGCGACTCGTGCGGGTGTACGTCCTTCTCCCACCGAGGCTTGCCGAAGAACGTCATGATCATGAGACGGGTCATGTAGAACGCCGTCAGTCCCGCGCCGAGGGTCGCCGCACCGCCGAGAATCCAGCCCTTGGCACCACCGGCCGCGAACGCGGCTTCGATGATCGGGTCCTTGGAGTAGAAGCCAGACAGGAACGGGAAGCCGATCAACGCGAGGTAGCCGAAGCCGAACGTCACGAAGGTGATCTTCATGTGTTTGGCCAGCCCGCCGAACTTGCGCATGTCGACCTCGTCGTTCATGCCGTGCATGACCGAGCCCGCCCCGAGGAACAAGCCGGCCTTGAAGAAGCCGTGCGCGAGCAGGTGCACGATGGCCAGCGCGTAAACGCCTGGGCCGAGTCCCACCGCGAGGAACATGTAGCCGATCTGGCTGACCGTGGAGTACGCCAGGACCTTCTTGATGTCGTCGTACGCACAGCCGGCAATGCACCCGTAGAGCAAGGTGACGGCGCCGATGATCGTGACGACTAACTGGGCGCTCTCACTGAGATTGAAGATGGGCGCCGACCGGGCGATGAGATAGACCCCGGCGGTCACCATGGTCGCCGCGTGGATGAGCGCCGAGACAGGGGTCGGGCCCTCCATTGCGTCCGGCAGCCATGCCTGCAACGGCACCTGGCCGGACTTGCTGCACGCGGCGAGCAGCAGCAACAACGCTATGGCGGTCGCGATGCCGGCACTGATCTGACCGGTCGCGCCGAAGACGTCGGCGAAGCTGGAGGAGCCGACCGTGGCGATCATGATGAAGATTGCGATCGACATCCCCACGTCACCGACGCGGTTCATGATGAACGCCTTCTTCGCGGCGCTGGAAGCGGTCCGCTTGTACTGCCAGAAACCGATCAGCAGGTACGACGAGACGCCCACGCCTTCCCACCCGACGTACATCGCGATGTACGAGTTACCGAGAACGAGCAGCAGCATCGTCGCCACAAACAGGTTGAGGTACGCGAAGAACTTGCGACGGTCCGGATCGTGCTCCATGTAGCCGATCGAGTAGACGTGGATCAACGCGCCCACGCCAGTGATCAGCAGTACGAAGATTGCCGACAGCGGGTCGAATAGCAGACCTGCATCGATCTTGAACGATCCGAGCGGTGCCCAGGTGAACATATGCAGGGACATCGCCTTGTCGGCGGAGTCACCCAACGAGATGAACATCCACAGGCCGAGGACAAACGCGGCGACAACAGTCGCCGTACCGAGCAGGTGGCCCCACTTGTCGGCACGTTTGCCGACCAGGAGCAGCACGATGGCACCGGCCAGCGGGAGCACAATCAACAACCACGCGAGCGAGAAAGGCCCGGTGGCTGCGACGTAATGCTCAGCGGCAAGTATTGAAGAGGTCGTCACATTCAATCCCTTAGTACTTCAGCAAGTTCGCGTCATCGACCGAGGCCGACCGGCGGGTACGGAAAATCGCCATGATGATCGCGAGGCCCACGACGACTTCGGCGGCCGCGACGACCATCACGAAGAAGGCGATCACCTGACCCTCAAGCTCGCCGTGAATGCGGGCGAACGTGGAGAGCGTCAGGTTGGCCGAGTTGAGCATGAGCTCGATCGACATGAACACCACGATGGCGTTGCGGCGTACGAGTACGCCGACCACACCGATCGTGAACAAGATGGCGGCGAGTACCAGATAGGCAACCGGAGTCACTGGTCGTTCCCCTTTTCATCGTGGGAAGTCGAGTCCGGGTCCGCGTGCTCCTGGGCAATCAGGTGACCACGCGAAAGCGGGAGCATCTCCACGCCGGTGGACGCGCTGTCAGGTGCCACTCGGCCGTCCGGCAGCAGCGCCGGCGTCGCGACCGAATGGGAGGTGGCGAACACGCCGGGCCCGGGCAGCGGGTGCGGATGGTCGGAGGCGAACCGGGCAAGAGCGCGCTCGCGCTGCGAGGACTTGGCCGCGCGCTCGATGTGCGCGAGCACCATCGCCCCGACGGCCGCCGTGATCAGCAGCGCCGAAGCCAGTTCGAAAGCAAGCAGGTAGTCGGTGAAGATGTATTTGGCGATGCCCGGGACGTTACCGCCGAGGCCGTCCGTGGTGCTGATTCCCTTGTAAGGAATGTCCTGTGCGCCGCGGAAGACGGTCACGCCGACGACAATAGCGAAGCCGATCCCGAACCAGGCGGCCGTCGCGCGCTGCCCGCGCAGCGTGTCGATCATTGAGTCGGACGAGTCACGCCCGACGAGCATCAGCACGAAGACAAACAAGATCATGATCGCGCCGGTATAGACGATGATCTGTACGACGCCGAGGAACGGGCCGGCTTGCACCATGTAGAACACGCCGATGCACAGCATCGTCAGCACGAGCCAGAGCGCGGAGTGGATCGCGTTGCGGGCGAAGAGCATGCCTAGCGCGCCGAGGATCGACAATGGCGCCAGGAAGAAGAAGACCGCGAACTCTCCCCCGCCTACCTGACCGGAGCCGGCCGCGAGCACGGACACCGCGTGTGAGATCACTTGGTCACCTCGTCGCTCACCGGTGCCGCGTTGTCGGCCGTGGCCGCCGCCTTGGCAAGCTCCGGACCGCCCAGGTAGTAATCCTTTTCGTTGTCGCCAAGTCGCATCGGGTGCGGCGGCTGCTCCATGCCGGGCAGCAGCGGCGCGAGTAGGTCTTCCTTAGTGAAGATCAGGTCTTGGCGGTCGTCGTCAGCGAGCTCGTAGTCGTTGGTCATCGTCAAGGACCGGGTCGGGCAGGCTTCGATGCACAACCCGCAGAAAATGCACCGCAGGTAGTTGATCTGGTACACCGCGCCGTACCGCTCACCGGGCGAGAACCGAGCCTCGTCGGTGTTGTCGCCGCCTTCGACGTAGATCGCGTCCGCTGGGCAGGCCCACGCGCACAGCTCGCAGCCCACGCACTTCTCCAACCCGTCCGGGTGCCGGTTGAGCACGTGCCGTCCGTGGTAGCGCGCCTTGACCTCAACCTTGACTTCGGGATAGTTGAGTACGGCGGACTTCTTGAACGCCGTCGCCAGCGTCAGTCCGAACCCCTGGAGAGGCCCGGGCAGATAGCTCTTAGCCATCGTTCGACTCCTTCGAGCTGTCACCGGATGAGAGCGCTCCGGCGGTTGCTTTGCGTCGTTGTTCGCGATTCATGTTCGCCGTGACTCCCTGCCGGTCAGACGTACGGGCGCCGCGCGGTACGACGAGATTCATCGGCGGAGTCGGGAATGACGCCTCCGCATTGATGTTCTCGCGGGGCTTCTCCCTGCCCATATACGTATAGAGGAAGGCCAGCGCGGCGAGGGTGAGAGCCGCGGCCGCACCACTGACCCACCACGCGAACGTCGGCATCTTGTCACCGTTGGTGTTCATCGCGGTACGGATGAACGAGATGACCAGCACCCAGACCAACGCGACCGGGATGAGCACCTTCCAGCCGAAGGCCATGAACTGGTCGTAGCGGATGCGAGGCAACGCCGCGCGCAGCCACACGAAACCGCTCAGCAGGACGCAGGTCTTGCCCAGCCACCACACCATGGGTAGCCAGCCGGAGTTGGCCCACTCGAATGCGCCGAGGCCGAACGGCGCGCGCCAACCACCGAAGAACATCGTGGTGGCGAACGCCGACACGGTGATCATGTTGATGTACTCGGCGAGGAAGAACATCGCGAACTTCATCGACGAGTACTCGGTGTGGAACCCGCCGACCAGTTCCGACTCCGCCTCGGCGAGGTCGAACGGCGCACGGTTGGTCTCCCCGACCATCGCCACGACGTAGATGATCATCGATACGAACAGTGGGATGAAGAACCAGGGCCGATGGGTCTGCGCGGCCACAACCTCCGAGGTCGACATGCTGCCGGCGAACAGGAATACCCCGACGATCGCCAAGCCCATCGGGATCTCGTAGGTAATGATCTGCGCGGTCGAGCGAAGCGCACCCAGCAGCGGGTACGACGAACCGGATGACCAGCCAGCGAGAATGATGCCGTAGGACCCCACGGCCGCGGCCGCCAGGATCACCAGGACGCCGACCGGCGAGTCGGTCAGCTGCAGCGGCGTATGCGTGCCGAAGATGCTCACGATTGGGCCCAGCGGGATGACCGAGAAGGCAAGGAACGCCGGCACCGCGACGATCACCGGCGCCAGGAAATAGACCGGCTTGTCAGCCAGGGTCGGGATGACTTCTTCCTTGAACGCGAGTTTGATGCCGTCCGCGAGTGACTGCAGGATCCCGATCGGTCCGGTGCGGTTGGGACCGGGTCGCTGCTGCATGAAGCCAATCAGCCGTCGTTCCCACCAGATCATCAACAGCACCAGCACGACGAGGATCGCGAAGACACCCACCGTCTTGAGCAGGATCATCCAGAACGGATCATGCCCGAAGCTTGAAAGGTTCGGCATCTTGTCGGTCGCAGCAAGCGTGGCCGTGGCGATACTTGCGGTCATCAGTGCCTACCTCCGGCGGAGATCTGTACGACGCTGCCTACCGGCACGCGTAGCTCACGACGTAGCTCGCTACCGCGTGACTTCATCGGCACCCAGACCACGCGATCGGGCATCTCGGTGATCGCCAGCGGCAGCCTGACCGCGCCGTGGATGCTCGAGACCGTAATCGCGTCGCCTTGCCCGGCACCGATCTCAGCGGCCGTGGCAGCCGAGAGGCGGACCAGCGCCGGCCGCGCGGTACCGGCGAGGTGTTCCTCGCTGGCCTGCAGCGCGCCTTCATCCAGCAGGTGATGCCAGGAGCTAAGCAGCGCACTACCAAGCGGCGGGGTCGCCGGTGGTCCGACCGGAGTCGAGCCCACCGGAGTCGGCCGGCTCTCGGTCCCGCCAAGCAGGTCGAGCTCGACGCGGGCGGCGGCCTCGGTGGGCAGCCGCAGGTCTTCGTCGAGCTCCTCGGCCAGCGCGTTGAGCACTCGCCCATCGCTCAGTGCCCCGGTGCTGTGGATTGTGAGGTCGAACGGGCGACGGCGGCCTTCCCAGTTGGTGTAGCTACCGGCCTTCTCGATGACTGGCGCAATCGGCAGTACGACGTCGGCCCACTCGGTGACACCGGACGGGCGCATCTCGAGGCTGATGACGAACTTCGTCGCTGCCATGGCGTCGCGGGCCAGCTGCGGGTCGGGAAGGTCGTCGGGATCGACGCCACCGATGAGAAGTCCGCCGAGCTCGCCGGACTTCGCCGCCTGTAAAATGCCGGTCAGGTCGCGACCCACCTCGGCCGGGATCTCCCGGCGCCACAGGTCGGCGATGTCTGCGCGCGCGGACGCGTCGGCAACCAACCGGCCGCCAGGCAACATCGACGGCAACGCGCCGCCATCAACCGCGGCCCGTTCCCCTGCACGACGCGGGATCCACGCCAGCCGGGCACCGCTCTTGTTTGCCAGCACCGCCACGGCGCGCAGCGCCCCGGGCATCTCGGCGAGACGCTCTCCGACGAGGATGACCCCGTCGCCGCCCTTGAGTGCATCGACGGCATCGCTGGCCGTCCCGCCGGCAGTGCCATCCGCGATCGCTGACAGTACGGACGTTTCCGCGCCCGGTGGGGTCTGGATCAGGTCGGCACCGATCTTGCTGAAGCCGGGCGAGTTGAACGGCGCGATCGCAAACGATCCGCGGCCGGTCGCCTTCCACGCCTTGCGCAGACGCAGGAAGACAATGGGCGCTTCCTCTTCGGGCTCGAGGCCGACGATCAGCACCGACTTCGCAGTCTCGAGGTCGGCGAACGTGACCGCGCCGAGCGCGGGAGTCGTCGCCGCGACGTGCGTGGCCAGGAACTCCAGCTCTTCGTCGGAGTGCGCACGAGCACGCGCGTCGATGTCGTTGGTGCCGAGTACGACGCGGGCAAACTTCGCGTATGCGTAGGCGTCCTCAGTCGTCAGCCGGCCACCAGGCAGTACGCCGACTCCGCCGGCCGCGTCGGCGGTCCGAATACCTTCGGCCGCACGCTCGAGCGCTTCGGTCCAGCTGGACTCGACCAGGTTGCCCTGATCGTCACGGATCATCGGGTTGAGGATGCGATCGTTGTCCTGGGCGTACGTAAATGCCCAGCGACCCTTGTCGCAGTTCCACTCTTCGTTGACCTCGGGGTCATTTCCGGCCATCCGCCGCATGACCTTGTTACGCCGCCAGTCCGTGCGCTGCTCACAACCAATTGCGCAGTGTTCGCAGATACTCGGCGTCGACTGTAGGTCGAATGGCCGAGAACGGAAGCGATACGACGCACCGGTCAGCGCGCCAACCGGGCAGATCTGCACGGTGTTGCCGGAGAAGTAGGACTGGAATGGTTCGTCTTCGAAGATCGACACCTGCTCGAGAGCGCCGCGCTCGAACAGCTCGATGAACGGGTCGCCGGCGATCTGCTGGGAGAACCGCGTGCACCGGGCGCAGAGCACACAGCGTTCGCGGTCGAGCAACACCTGCGTGGAAACAGACACCGGCTTGGGGTAGGTGCGTTTGACGTCGGTGAACCGAGTCTCGCTGCGGCCACTGGACATCGCCTGGTTTTGCAGCGGGCACTCGCCACCCTTGTCGCAGATGGGGCAGTCCAGCGGGTGGTTGATCAGCAGCAGCTCCATCATGCCCTCTTGGGCCTTCTGAGATACGGCGCTGGTGTACTGCGTGTTGACGACCATGCCGTCGGAGACTTCCATCGTGCAGGATGCCTGCGGCTTGGGGAACGGCCGGCCACCGGCCTCGACCTCGACCAGGCACTGGCGGCAGGCGCCGACCGGCTCGAGCAGCGGGTGGTCGCAGAATCGCGGGATATGGATGCCCACGGTCTCGGCGGCCCGGATGATCAGCGTGCCCTTGGGCACGGTCACCTCGATGCCGTCGATGGTCAGCGTGACCATCGAGGTTGCCGGCGCATCCGGCTTGCTTTGCGCAATCGTCATGTTGCTTAGCTCCCTGCCATGGCTACTGGCGCGTCGACCATTGCTTTGTCGCTGGTGGGGTCGACGGCGGTCGCCGAACCCTGTGGGGCGTTGCGAGTGCCGACCTCGATGAACTCCTCGCGGAAGTGTTTGATCGCCGCCATCACGCAGGCGACAGCGCCGTCGGCGAGCGCGCAGAACGACCGGCCGCCGATGTTGTCGCAGATGTCGAGCAACTTGTCGACCTCGTCGGCCGTCGCGTTGCCGTCGACCATGCGGCGCAAGATCTGCACCATCCAGAAATTGCCCTCACGGCACGGCGTGCATTTGCCGCAGGACTCGTGGGCGTAGAACTCGATCCACTTCATCGTCGCCTCGACGACCGAGTCGGAGTCGTCGAAGATCATGATCGCGCTGGTTCCGTTCATGGATCCGGCTGCGGCGACCGAGTCGAAGTCGAGCGGTACGTCGAGGTGCTCGGCGGTGAACATCGGTGTTGAGGAGCCTCCGGGCGTCCAGAACTTCAGTTCGTGCCCGTCACGAATCCCGCCGGCCATCTCAATCAGCTCGCGCAACGTCGTACCCATTGGGGCTTCGTACTGACCGGGTTTGTTCACTCGGCCCGACAACGAGTAGATGCTCGTACCCGGGCACTTCTCGGGGCCGAGCTCCTTGTACCAGTCCGAGCCGGCGAGCACGATCGACGGCACGCTGGCGATGGTGCCGACGTTGTTGACGACCGTGGGCGAGGCGTAAAGGCCTGCCACAGCAGGGAACGGCGGCTTCAGACGAGGCTGTCCGCGGCGGCCCTCAAGCGACTCGAGTAGCGCGGTCTCCTCGCCACAGATGTAGGCGCCGCCGCCGGCGTGTACGACCACGTCGAGGTCGAAACCGGTGCCGAGGATGTTGGTGCCCAGGTAGCCCTTGGCGTAGGCCTCGCGAACGGCGTTCTCGACGCGGCGGATGGCGTGGATCGCCTCGCCGCGGATGTAGATCGCGCTGAAGTTGGCGCGGATCGCGTACGACGCGATGATGACGCCCTCGATTAGCGCGTGCGGGTCCTGCATCATCAGCGGCAGGTCACGGCAGGTGCCGGGCTCGCCCTCGTCCGCGTTGATAACAAGGTATTTCGGCTTCGCGCCCGGCCCGTCCGGCCCCTGCGGGACAAACGACCACTTCATGCCGGTCGGGAATCCCGCGCCGCCACGGCCGCGCAGCGAGGAGTTCTTCACCAGCTCGATGAGCTCCTCCGGTGTCGAGCGCAATGCCTTCGGCAGCGCTGTGTATCCATCGAGCGATTCGTAGGTGTCGATGGTCCACGGCTTGTCTGCGGCCCAGCGACTGGTCAGGACAGGTGTCAACGGCATTACTTGCTCTCCTTCGCCGGTACCGGCGGGATCACGGTGTTGTAATCGGCCTCGGGCGCGGATTCGCCACGCTCTCGCGCGAGCGTGAGGCCACGCAGTGTCGGCTCGATCGAGTCGACGGCCGCAACCTTACGCAGTCGGGTTTCTTCATCGAGCAGCCCCGCGAGCTCAAGCTCGGCTTCGCGGAATGTGCCCAGCTCGCCGCCTCGGGTGGGAGTCGGACGCTCCCCCGCGCGCAGTTTGCCGACCAGGTCCAGCGCCGAGGACACGTTCTGCTTGTCAAAGAACTCGTAGTTGACGGTGACGACGGGCCCGTAGTCGCAGGCCGCGAGACACTCGGCGTGCTCAAGGGTGATCGTGCCGTCCTCGGTTGTCTGGTCGTGGCCGACGCCGAGCTCTTTGGACACGGCCGCGTAAATCTCGTCGCCGCCGAGCAGACCGCACAGCGTGTTGGTGCACACCGAGACGATGTGCTGACCGGTCGGGCGGCGTTTGTACATCGTGTAGAAGGTGGCGACCGCGCCGACCTCGGCCTTGGTCAGGCCGAGTTCTTCGGCGCACATCGCGACACCCTCCAGGGTGACGTAGCCTTCCTCGGCCTGCACCAGGTGCAGCATCGGAAGCAGTGCACTGCGCGACTGTGGGTAGCGCGCGATGATTTCGCGAGCCTTCTCGCGCGTTGCGTCGGTAATCGCCATTAGCGATCAACCCCTCCCATTACAGGGTCGAGTGAAGCCACCGATGCGATGACATCGGCGAGCAGGCCGCCTTCGGACAACGCCGGAATCGCCTGCAGGTTGACAAAGCTGGGGTCGCGCAGATGTACCCGCCACGGCCGGGTGCCACCGTCGGACACGACATGCGCACCGAGTTCGCCACGCGGACCCTCGATAGCGACGTACGCCTGGCCGGCCGGCACGTGGAAGCCCTCGGTCACCAGCTTGAAGTGGTGGATGAGCGCTTCCATCGACTGGCCCATGATGTGCTTGACGTGATTGAGCGAGTTGCCCATGCCGTCGGCGCCGATGGATAGCTGCGCCGGCCAGCCGATTTTCTTGTCCTGGACCATGACCGGGCCCGGCTCGAGCGTCTTGACTGCCTGCCGGACGATCTTGAGCGACTCGCGCATCTCGGCCACGCGTACGACGTACCGCGACCAGTTGTCCCCAGCGTCGTGCGTGGGGATCTCGAAGTCGTATTCGTCGTACGTCAGGTATGGCTCCGTCTTGCGGATGTCCCAGGCCAGCCCCGCCGAACGCAGCAGCGGTCCGGTCACACCAAGCTGTATGCAGCCCGGGGTGTTGATGAAGCCGACGTCCTTGAGCCGCTTGATCCAGATCGGCTGACCGGTGAGAAGACGCTCGATACCGTCGATCTCCTCCTCCATCTGGCCAAACCACTTCTCGATGACCTCGGAGAAGTCTGCAGGCAAATCCTGGGCCACGCCGCCGGGCCGAACGTACGCGTGGTTCATCCGGAGGCCGGAGACTGCCTCGAGTACGTCGAGGCACCAGTCGCGGGCGCGGAAGCCATTGGTCGCGGCGGTCGTCGAGCCGAGCTCCATGCCGCCGGTAGCGAGCCAGATCCAGTGCGAGGAGATCCGGTTGATCTCCATCATGATGACCCGGATGATCTGCGCACGGCGCGGAACCTCTACGCCGAGCAGCTTCTCCACGGCCATGCAGTACGCCGTCTCGTTGAAGATCGGCGACAGGTAATCCGCGCGCGTCAGGAATGTGGTGGCCTGCGTGAACGTGCGGTATTCGACGTTCTTCTCGATACCGGTGTGCAGGTAGCCGATGACGCTGCGCGCTTTTTCCACCGTCTCGCCGTCGAGGTCGATGACGATGCGCAGCACGCCGTGCGTCGACGGATGCTGCGGTCCGAGGTTGACGACGAGGCGTTCTTCCTCGACCGGGTCGTTGTCGGCGAGCAGGTCGCTCCAGTCGCCACCGGTGACGGTGTAAACCTTGCCTTCGGTGGTCTCCTGGGAACCGGCGTAGCCACGCTTACGTGCGTTGCTCACTTGTAGGCCCTCCGCTGATCTGGTGGTGGGATAGACGCGCCCTTGTATTCGACCTCGATGCCGCCGAGCGGGTAATCCTTCCGCTGTGGGAAGCCTTCCCAGTCGTCGGGCATCAGGATTCGAGTCAGCGCGTGGTGGCCGTCGAAAACGACCCCGAACATGTCGTATGTCTCGCGTTCCTGCCAGTCCGCTGTCGGGTAGACGTCACTGACCGTGGGGACATGCGGATCCTCGACGGTTGTGGCGACCTCGACTCGAATCCGGCGGCGGAAGGTCATCGACAAGTAGTGGTACACGACGTGCAGTCGGGCCTTGGCGTATTCGGCCTGCTGCGGGTCGACGTGTGAGCTGAGGCCGGTTTCTGGACGCAGGTAGTCAACGCCGCTGAGCGAGGCCAGCAGCTCGAAGCGCAGCATCGAATCATCACGCAGCACCTTCGACAGCTTCGAGATGTGACTCTTCTCGACGTAGAAGGTGATCTCGCCGCGGTCGACTACGGTCGCGATGTGCGCCTGTTTCCAGCCCGAGTAGGCCTTGGCTATGCGGTCGGCGACTTCGTCGAACCAGCCGCCGTACGGGCGCTCAGTTGACCGAGCCGGAATCCCGGAACCCGCCTGCGCCGCGAGGCCCGACATGCCTGAGGTATCGCCGGTGCCCTGTACGCCGAACAGCCCCTGCCGTGGCCCGGCCTGCGGGGCCGGGGTCGGGTCGATTCGATCCGGCTTGGCCGGCATGTTCGACTTGTCGACCGACTCTGTCTCTTCGACGATCTGACGCATCTGGTCGATACGCGGCGCAGTCGAGAAGTCGTGGACCTTCTCGACTTCACCTGATGACGCTTCCTCGTCGTCATCCGGCGCCGCCGCGTCCTCGTCCGACTTGTCCTCGGCTGGCTTGTCGTCGGCCTCGTCGTGCAGGTCGTCGAGGAGCGCGCCCTCTTCTGGGGGTGCCTCGGTCGCCGCGAGCTTGTCCGCGTGGGCGGCGTGGTCGCCTTCTACGGTCGTCAGCGACTCATCCGTCGTCGGCGACTCGTCGCGTGGCTTCGACGTACGGCGGCTGCGACGCCCACTGGGGCGCGGCTTGGCCGAGGTCTCCTTCGACTTCTCCTGGCCTCGTTCTTCCTTGCCAGGGTTGCTATCGGGGGTCGAGATGCTCATGAGCGGCGGGTCACCTCAGTGGACGAAGATTGCTTAGCTGCCAGTGCTTTTTGCGCATTGGGCTGTTCGAGCATGTACTGTTTCTCGCGCCCTTCCTCGGCCGCGGCAATCCATTCCTTGCGCTTCTTCTTGTTGTAGCGCACGGACGACGGCATCTCGACGTACAGTTCCTTGCCCTGTTCGGCCAACTGCTTGGCGCGCTTGCTGTTCAGCGGCTCGTTCATCACCTTGTGATGGACCTTGAGGACCGCGTCCAGCAGCATCTCCGGCCGCGGCGGGCAGCCGGGCAGGTACATGTCGACCGGGATGATGTGATCGACACCCTGCACGATCGCGTAGTTGTTGAACATGCCACCGGACGATGCACAGACGCCCATCGAGATGACCCACTTAGGATCGGGCATTTGGTCGTAGATCTGCCGCACGACAGGCGCCATCTTCTGACTTACCCGTCCCGCGACGATCATCAGATCGGCCTGGCGTGGCGTGGCGGAGAAGCGTTCCATGCCGAACCGCGCCCAGTCGTAACGCGGGCCACCGGTGGTCATCATTTCGATCGCGCAGCAAGCCAGCCCAAATGTTGCCGGCCACATGGAGGATTTACGGCTCCAGTTGGCAAGCTTCTCTATCGAGGTCAGCAGTATCCCGCCGGGGAGTTTCTCTTCTATACCCATGAGCGGTTACCCCCTAGTTCCAGTCAAGTCCACCGCGACGCCAGACATAGGCGTACGCGACGAACACGGTAAGGATGAAAAGGACCATCTCGATAAACCCGAACCAGGCGAGCAGTCCATTGGCCACGGCAAATGGGTAAAGGAAAATCATTTCGATATCAAAGATGATGAAAAGCATCGCGGTGAGGTAGTACTTCACCGGGAATCGACCGGCCCCGAGGGGCTGATGCACCGGCTCGATGCCGCACTCGTACGCGTCGTACTTCGCCTTGTTGTAACGCTTCGGGCCTACGACCGTGGCGAGCACCACGGAAAACAGGGCAAACGCCAAGGCCAGCACCATCAGGGTGACAAGCGGGACGTAAATGCTCAGCATTAGCGCGCTTCCCTTTCCACGTCGTACTTTTGGATGACCGGACGCTCGTCGCGCGTCCGGACTTGTGTTTTGCGTTCACGCATGCTGCGCCGCATCGACCACGCTCTCATATATGTATGCCGCCTCGACGTGCGGGCGAGCATGTTGCAACAGTCTGCACAAATGTCTGCGACACGGTCATTTCACCGCCGGCGTGATCTTCTGCAGTCCGGTGAGAATCCGGTCCATCGCGTCGCCATCTCGCGGGTCGGTGAGGTTGGCCATCATCTTCAGCACAAACTTCATCAGCGTCGGGTGCGGCATGCCGTGCTTGGTCGCGATCCGCATGATGTGCGGGTTGCCGATCAACTTCACGAATACGCCGCCGAGTCGGTAGTAGCTGCCCAGGTGATCGCGTAGCGCGCCGTTATAGCCGACCAACGCACGTTCCTTAGCCCGGTCACTGCGCCGGCCGGAAGCCTGAACGACCGCTTCCGCGGCGAGCTGCCCGGTCTCCATCGCGTAGGCGATTCCTTCGCCGTTGAACGGATTGACCGCCCCGCCCGCATCGCCGACCAGCAGCAGTCCGTCGCGGTAATGCGGTGCCTTGTTGAATCCCATCGGTAGTCCGCCGCCGCGAGTCGGTCCGGTCGCGTTGTCCTCGACGAAACCCCACTCTTCAGGAAGTCCGCCGAGCCACCGCACGAGTAGATCGCGGTAGTTGAGGTCCTGGAATGACGCTGACGAGTTGAGGATCCCGAGTCCGACATTGGATGTGCCGTCACCGACGCCAAAGATCCAGCCATAGCCCGGAAGTAGCCGCCGACCACCGTCCGGAGTGTCTTCCCAGAGCTCAAGCCACGATTCGAGATAGTCATCGGTGTGCCGCGGCGACTTGTAGTAGCGGCGTACGGCGACGCCCATCGGACGCTTCTCGTTGCGTTCAACTCCGGTCGCGAGCCCCAGCCGGCCACCCATACCGTCGGCCGAGATGACCGCGCGGGCGCGGTACTGCATTGGCTTCTTGTCCGGGCCGACCTTGGCCGTGACGCCGACGACGCGACCGGTGTCGTCAGTGATCGGACCGGTGACGTTAGCGGCCTCGATCAGGTTTGCGCCCGCCTTCTGCGCCTGACGGGCGAGAAGCTCATCGAAGTCCTGGCGCGGTCGGACAAGACCGTAGTCGGGGAACGAGGCGAGCTCGGGCCAATCCAGCTCAAGACGCATGCCTCCGCCGATGACGCGCAGACCCTTGTTGCGGATCCAGCCGCCGTTGATGCCGTCTGCACCCGGCTTGCCCTCGGAGGTGTCGATACCCATGCCGACGATGCTCTTGACCGCGCGGGGGGTCAGTCCGTCGCCGCATACCTTGTCGCGCGGGAAGATGCCTTTTTCCAGAAGCAGGACGTTGAGCCCGGCAAGCGCCGCGTAGTAAGCGGCGGCCGAGCCGCCGGGTCCGGCACCAACGACTATGACATCGGCGTCGTCGCCAATATCAAGCTGCGGCATTGCTGCACCCATCGATTTCCCTGTCGAACGAATCTGTACGGCATACTGTTAGCGTCCGCGCGCGCTTGTGAAAGTGTTCACGAACTAACCGGCCTAGTGTAAGGCCGACCCGCCTTGAGGCTTTAACTTAGGATCACCTTACGTAGTGCGGGTGGAAGTCTAGCGCGGCTTGGTCGCACGATGAATCGCCGCGATGCCGCCCGTCAGGTTGCGCCACTGCACATCAGCCCAGCCCGTTGCGGCGATCCGCTGGGCCATCGCGTCCTGGTTGGGCCAGGCGCGAATCGAGTCGGCGAGGTAGACATAGGCGTCCGGATTGCTGCTCACGCTGCGGGCCACCGCCGGTAGCGCGCGCATGAGGTAGTTGAGGTAGACGAACCGGAACGGCGCGAACGTCGGGGTCGAGAACTCGCACACCGCCAGCCGACCACCGGGACGCACCACGCGGGCCATCTCACGCAGCGCCGCATCCGGATCGACGATGTTGCGCAACCCGAAGGAGATCGTGACCGCGTCGAAGGCGCCGTCGTTGAACGGCAGCCGCAGCCCGTCAGCGGCGACCAGCGGCACGCCGGACTCCTTCACCTTCGCGACGTTGATGCCCGCACGCAGCATGCCGAGCGAGAAGTCGGCACCCACGGCGTACGCACCGCTCTTGCTGAGCTCAGCGGTGGACACGCCGGTACCGGCGGCGAGATCAAGCACCCGTTCGCCCTTGCGCAAGTTGAGCGACTTGCGGGTGGCAATTCGCCACAGTTTGTCCTGGCCCATCGACGTAATCGTGTTGGTGCGGTCGTAGTACTTCGCCACCCCGTCGAACATCGCCTGGACTTCTTCAGGCTTCTTATCAAGGGAAGCGCGGACGTGCTGCTGATCTGCCAAGGCGAAATCCTGTGTCTGGAGTGCGAGTATCCGTAGTGCGAGTGTCTGGGCTGCGAGTATCTGTAATGCGAGTATCTGTAGTGCGATCGGTGCCATGCTACGGCGACGGCCCCCTGCCCCACGCACCATCCGTCACGAATGTCCGAC
The DNA here is from genome assembly GCF_003003235.1 of Antricoccus suffuscus. NCBI lineage: Bacteria > Bacillati > Actinomycetota > Actinomycetes > Geodermatophilales > Antricoccaceae > Antricoccus > Antricoccus suffuscus. The sequence continues at coordinate 54,330 of NZ_PVUE01000019.1, read as the reverse complement.
CATCCGTCACATATGTCGCACCATCCGTCCCGAATGTCCGCCCGTCCGCAGGATGAGGCGAGCCCATAACTATTTCGCGGCGAGCGAGGGGTCGCGCACGGTGGCCGCGAACAGTACGGCGTTCGACGTCTTCTCGCGCACTAGGAAGATGAACGGCCGGTCGATGTCGACGATCTTCGGGTTCTTTTCACCAGGCACCGCAGTCGCCGCCTGTCCCCCGGCCGTAGCCGCGGCGCCCTCGGTCCCCTTTTCGCCGACCTTGACCCATGCTTCGTGCTGCACGAAGGAGACATGCGTCGGCTCGTCGCTCAGTGCTGAGAAGTCCGCCGTCGTGGTGAACGCCTGCGTGATTCCAAGCTGCCCCAGTACGTCGGTCAGCTCCACCCGCAGTCGTGCCTCGAACTTCGGCAGCAGCAGCGTCGCCTCGATCTCGGGCCGCTCGTCGGCAACGAGCGAGGCCAGCGACGTTCCGGACTTCAGCGCGGCATCAAGCCCGCCGGCCGGTGGTACGACGAAGGTGGCGAGCAGGTTGTCGTCCTCGTATGGCAGGTCCACGATCTCGACCCCGTCGAGTTCGGCGTAACGGAAAGTAAGCTTCTCGACCATCTTCGCGACCTTGGTATCGCCGCTCGCGGCTTGAAAAGTTGACGGCTTAGTGTCGTCCGGGTCGAACTGCTCCTTCCACTTCGCGAGCATGTACACCGCGTTGACGAGGACCATCCGAGTATTGGCGTCGACCTGGTTGGGCTTCAGCAGCTTCTTGATCTTGTCGTTCGTAGACTGTGCGACCCAGTCGTTGATCTTGCCGACGGCGTTCGTCGGATTGCCGAAGTCGGTCGGGTACGACGCGGTGCCGAAATCGTCGATCATCGCCTGGTCGAACGGCTTCTTCACTGCGAACTGCGCTGACCGGAACAGCGCGTTGCCCGACGACAGCGTGGTCTTGGCCAGGTCCTCCAGCGCTCCGGCCGTCGCATTCGAACCCTTGGCGAGAACGTCCGCGGGCCCCTCGATCCCCATGGCCGCGGCAATCTGCTCGTACGTCGTACCCGCTGCGCCTTGGGCGATCATCGACAGCACCTGCGCCACGCTGTACGGCGAAATAATCACGTTGCCCTGCGAGGTGGCGGCGCTTGTCTGCCCCAGCAGCGCGAACGCAAACCCGAGCTGCGCACCGACGTACTCGGGTGCCTCCGAGACGCCAACAGGTTTCGCGGGGCCTGATGCGGGTTTAAACACGCCGCCCGAGCCGCCGTGCGAGCCGCGCCCCGGCACCTCGTCCGAGCACGCACCTAGCAGTGCCGCCGACAGCGTGGCCAACGCTCCGAGGGCCAACGCCCGCCGACGGGACAGCTCTACTGATTGCACTCTCACGCACCACCAATGCTTTCTCGATCACATCATCGCCGATGTCGCGACCATCACGACGTGTGAGGCGCCGGCACGACCTACGCTGTAGGACATGCCCGGACCGAACACCCGAATCGTCACGACTCCCGTGTCGGACATCCCTGACCTTGCGTTCCGTTCCCCGTCGCCGGAAGTATTCTCCTGGCTCAAGGACGGTCATGGGCTCATCGCGTGGGGTGAATACGCCAGCGTGCGGCTCAACGGAACCGAGGCGCTGCACGCCGGCGAGGCCTGGTTTGCCGATCAGACCGCCGATCTAGAGCTCGATGACCAAGTACGACGGCCCGGCACCGGTGCACTTGCCTTTGTCAGCGGCGCGTTCGACCCCGACCGCGCCACGACGTCGTTCGTCATCCCCAGCCACATCCTGGGACGCGACGAGTTCGGCTCGTGGATGACGACGATCGGCGACACCGCCTCGCCGCACGCCATCCCACCGCGCGTGGAGATCGACGGTCCGGGCCCGATCACCTATGGTGACGGCAACCTCGACGCCGCGGACTGGATGGAGGCGGTCGCTGAGGCGGTACGCCGGATCAAGGCCGGCCGGCTGGACAAGGTCGTGCTGGCTCGAGACATCATGGCCATCGCCGAGCAACCCATCGATCCGCGGTTCCTGATCCAGCAGTTGACCTCGGCGTACCACTCGTGCTGGACCTACTCCGTGCACGGCCTCGTCGGCGCGACGCCCGAACTGCTGCTGCGGCTGGCCGCCGGGCACGTCTACTCGCGCGTGCTGGCCGGCACCGAGTGGGGCGAGGGCGCCTACGAGCGGGTGCAGTCGCCGAAAAACCGCGAGGAGCATGCCTACGCCGCCCGCTCGGCCGCCGCGGCGCTGGAGAAGGTGACGATCCGGCTCGACGTACCAGGCGAACCGAAGGTTCTGACGCTGCCTAACGTCGTACACCTCGCCACCGAGATCCGCGGTGACGTCGCCGACGGGATCGGCGCCTGCCAGGTCGCCGCCGCGATGCATCCGACCGCGGCAGTCGGAGGTACGCCGACCGACCTCGCCGTCGCGACCATCACCGAGCTCGAGGGTCTCAACCGCGGCCGGTACGCCGGACCTGTCGGCTGGATCGACAGCGCGGGCAATGGCGAATTCGGGATCGCGTTGCGTGGTGGCCAGCTGCGCGACGACCACACGATGCAGCTGATCGCCGGCTGCGGCATTGTCGCGGACTCCAACCCCGCGACCGAGCTCGCCGAGTCGATGAGCAAACTGGTGGTGATGCGCGACGCGCTCGAACCGAGCTCGAATTAGCTGCGCGCTCCCCGACTTTGGTCGCGCACGCGGATATTATGATGCGGCCACAGCGCGCGATACTTGGACGTAGTAGGAACTTTCGGCGTACCTGCGGCCCCTAGACTTGTCGCCATGCAGCAAGGAGCAAGAGCATGACCGGTACGCGAGTAGTTGGGTTCGGACACTTCCAACCCGCACGTGTGGTCACCAACGCAGAGATGGAAACCATCGTCGAGACCTCCGACGAGTGGATCCAGCGTCGCGTGGGGATCAAGGAACGCCGGTGGGCCTCCGAGGATGAGACCGTTGAGGTGATGGCCACGAAGGCCGCCCAAGATGCGCTCGCCAAGGCCAACATGAACGCGTCGCAGATCGACATGATCATTCTCGCCAGCTGTACGACGTTCGATCATTCCCCTAACGTCGCATCTCGCGTGGCGCTGGCCCTGGAGATGACCAACGATCCTGTCGCGCTCGATATCAATACGGCGTGCTCCGGCTTCACGCACGGAGTCGCGCTCGCCTCGCAGGCCATCGCCGCAGGCTCCAACGAGACAGTCATGGTGATCGGCGTCGACAAGCTCACCGATGTCACCGACTTCACCGACCGCAGCACGGTCGTACTCACCGCTGACGGCGCCGGCGCCGCAATTCTCACCGCGGCCGATGAGCAAGGAGTCAGTCCGGTGGTGTGGGGCGCGATCCCTCAGATGGGTAGCGCCGTACGGATCGAACGCAAGAACAACGACAAGTTCGCGCAAGAAGGACAGGCGGTCTACCGCTGGGCGACCAGCGAGCTGCCCAAGATCGCCAAGCAGATCGTCGAGAAGGCCGGTCTGACCCCCGACGATCTCGCCGCCATCGTGCTCCATCAAGCCAACCTGCGCATCATCGAACCGCTCGCCCGCAAGATTGGCGCGCCCAACGCGATTGTTGCCACCGACGTCGTCTACTCGGGCAACACCTCCGCGGCCAGCGTGCCGTTGGCGCTGTCGAAGCTGCTTGAGGAGCACCCGCTGCCCAGCGGCGCGCCGATCCTGATGTTTGCCTTTGGCGGCGGCCTGTCGTACGCCGGTCAGGTCATCAAGGCACCGTAGACCGCTCCCCGCTGCCGCCGCGTCGGCAGATCAATATCACAGTCACTTCCCCGAAACCTCGGCTAAGGCTAGCCTAAGCATTGATCGCTAAGGCTTGCCTTAACTAAATTCGCTCGTTTGCCGGGCGCTGCTGAGGAGAACGGTTGCTCGCCACATTTGTCATCGGTTTGCGTGAAGGGCTCGAGGCCGCGCTGATCGTCGGCATCATCGCGGCATTCTTGAAGTCCAACGGCACCGCCAGCGACCTGCGCAAGATGTGGGCCGGCGTCGGTACGGCGGTGGTGCTGTGCATCGCGGTCGGGATCGGCCTCGAGTTCGTCACCAATGGCCTGCCGCAGCGCGAGCAAGAAATGCTCGAGTGCGTGATCGCCGCGGTCGCGGTCGTCATGGTCAGCTTCATGATTCTCTGGATGAAGAAGCACTCGCGCGGGCTCAAGGCGGAGTTGGAAGGGGCAACCGCGAGCGCACTCGAACGCGGCTCCGCAATGGCGATGGTCGCGATGGCGTTTCTCGCCGTACTTCGAGAAGGCTTCGAGACCGCAGTCTTCCTGGTCGCCGCTTTTCAGTCCTCGACCTCCACCCTGCTCGCCGTAGTGGGCGCCTTCAGCGGCATCCTCGTCTCACTGTTCCTCGGCTGGCTGATCTACCGCGGCGGCGTGCATTTCAACATGTCCCGGTTCTTCCGGATCACCGGCGTCGTACTCGTGCTTGTCGCGGCCGGCCTGGTCATGAAGACGTTCCGGGCGGCACACGAAGCAGGCTGGCTGCACGTCGGTCAACAACAGGCCTTCGACTTCACCGGGTTCATCAGCCCCGGCTCGATCACCGAGTCGCTGGTCACCGGCGTGCTCGGCATCCAAGCGCAGCCGGTCCTCATCGAGGTCCTCGCATACCTGTTGTACGCCGTGCCGATGCTTCTGGTCGTCCTGTGGCCGCCGACCCGAGCGCTGTCGGCCGGTACGCTGCGCCGCACCCAGGCCGGCGTGGCGGCCCTTGCCGTCCTCGGCGCGATCCTGTCTTTCGTGCTCGCGCCGTCCGTGACCTCTACCGGCACGACGAAGATCCCGGTCACCAACGCCGCACAGCCGGTGTCGCTGCAGGTCGACGCGGTGCGTGTCGACACCGTCATGGTGCGACTCCCCGACGGCACCGAATGGACGCTGCACGCGACGGACGACTCAACGGTCGCCGACCTGAGCGTGACGACGTATCAGGCAAGCAAAGACGCCGACGCGACCGCCTCGCTGCCGCCGACGCTGAGCGGCTCGCAGATCAAGGACCTACGCGGCGGTCGCTATCCCGTCGGCATGTCCACTCTCGATGCGCAGACCGAATTTCCGGCGACGTACACGACGCAACGCACCGTCTCGCTCACTCTTGATCCGCGGACCGGCGCGATCAGCGCGTTTTCGGACTCGACCGCATCGAGCGCGACGGTCCACGACACAAACGGCAGCACCATCAAGGCCGGCGTCGCGGCCGCCGAGACACACACCGAGACCAAGTCGTTTGCCCTTGACACCCGGTCGCGACTGAGCGACGCCGCTGAAGCGCTCAACCAGCGGGAGATCTTCCGGTCCGTCGTACCGCCACTGCTGATCGCCTTCGCGGTCATTGTCTTGCTATTCACGGTACGACGTCGTGCCCGACCCGCTGACTCGCGCGCCGAGTCGCCGGCGCCTGTCACGCCACCAATCGATTCCCAACCTAAGGAGAAGCACCATGCACCGTTCTAGTCGCCCCGCTCCCCGGATCACCTCCCGGGCGATTCTCGTCGCGGGACTGACCGGGGCGCTTCTGCTCACCGGATGCAGCAGTTCCGGCGACGCCAGCAAGTCCGATGCGACGTCCGGACCGTCGGGCAAGGGTGGCACCGTGGAGATCAAGGTGAGCGAGGCCGACGGGTGCACCGTGTCGCCGGACACCGCGCCGGCCGGCGCGATCACCTTCCACGTCACCAATGTCGACGCGGCCGGCGTGACCGAGGTCGAGGTCGTCTCCGACCAGCGGATCCGCGGCGAGAAGGAAAACCTGGCGCCTGGCTTCGATGCGACGTTCAGCTCGAAGCTCGACGGCGGCAAGTACGAGATCTACTGCCCCGGCGCGAGCACCGAGAAGGTGCCGTTCACGGTCACCGGTAAGGCCGCGAAGACCTCCGACAATGTCCAGACCCTGTTGCAAGAGGCAACCGTCCAGTACGGCGACTACATCAGCACCCAGGTCGACTCACTGGTCGAGGCCCTTCCGGCGCTCGACGATGCGATCAAGGCCGGCAATCTTGAGGCCGCGAAGAAGGCGTACGCCGCGGCACGCGTCTTTTACGAGAAGATCGAACCGGTAGCGGAGTCGTTCGGCGACCTCGACCCGGACATCGACCTGCGCGAGGGGGATCTGGAAGCCGGCCAGAAATGGACCGGTTTTCACCCGATCGAGAAGGCGCTCTGGATCGACGGCTCGACCGAGGGTCTCGGTGATCTGATGGACAAGCTGACCACCGACGTCAAGGACCTGCAGTCGCGTACCAAGAAGCTCGCGACCAACACCGCAGCCGACAGCAAGACCGAAGATCGGTATCAGCCGGACGAGATTGCCAACGGCGCGGTGTCGCTGCTCGACGAGGTCCAGAAGAGCAAGATCACCGGTGAGGAAGAGGCCTACTCGCATCTCGACATCGTCGATTTCCAGGCCAACGTCGAGGGCTCGATGCAGGCCTTCGCCACCCTAAAGCCCGCGCTCGACAAGATCGACGCGAGCATCGTGCCGACGATCTCGACGAAGTTCGACGAGCTGATGAGCGGCGTAGAGGCACTCAAGGACCCCGCTTCTCTCGGCGGCTACGTTTCCTACGACAAGGTCACCGATGCACAGAAGAAGAGCCTGACCGACGCGCTGCTCGCCGTCATCGAACCGCTCTCCGACGTGTCATCCAAGATCGCAAGTGCCTAGTAGAGCCGCTCCGAACATGACTCATCCTGAACCTGACGGCCCACCCGCACACGGCCCGTCGCGGCGCCGGTTCCTCACCGGCGCCGGTCTGCTCGCGGCGGGCGTGGCAGGCGGGGCGGTCGCCGGCGGCGCCGCCGGCTACGCGATCGCCGACGACCCGGCACCGGTCGCTAAAGACTCCGTGCCGTTCTACGGCCAGCACCAGGCCGGGATCTCCACCGCCGCTCAGGACCGGCTCATGTTCGCCGCGCTCGACATCACGGCCACCGACCCGAAGCAGGTCGCGCTCATGCTCGGCCGGTGGTCGGCTATGGCGGCCCGCTTCTGCGCGGGCGAGCCCGTCACCAGCGCGCCGACCAAGCCGTCCCAGCCGCCGCTCGACACCGGCGAGACGATGGGTCTGCCCGCCTCGAACCTCACCATCACAGTGGGTTTCGGGCCGAGCATGTTTGACGATCGGTTCGGACTGACTGGCAAGATGCCGGCCGCGCTGAAGCCGCTCGAGGTGCTGCCCGGCTCGTCCGTCATCGACCCGGCCATCAGCGACGGAGACCTGTGCATCCAGGCGTGCGCGGACGATCCGCAGGTCGTCTTCCACGCCGTACGCAACATGGTTCGGGCCGCGCGGGGTACCGCCGTACTGCGGTGGTCACAGCTCGGGTTTGGCCGCGCGTCGGCGACGGGCGCCGGACAAAGTACGCCGCGCAACCTGTTTGGATTCAAGGACGGCACCAATAACATTCACGCCGACAACGCCACTGCCCTGGACGACTACGTGTGGGTCGGCAACGAGAGCGACCAGGACTGGATGGCAGGAGGCTCCTACCTCGTCGCCCGCAAGATCCGGATGGAGATCGAGAGCTGGGATGCTGACTTCTTGTCCGACCAGGAGCGGATCTTCGGCCGCGACAAGAGCAGCGGCGCCCCTCTGACCGGCAAGAAGGAGTTCGACACCATCGACTTCGGCGCCAAGGGCGACAACGGCAAGCCCATCATCGACGTCAACTCACACATTCGGCTGGCGGCTCCCGAACAGAACATCGGAACGAAGCTACTGCGCCGTGGCTACAACTACACCGACGGGCAGCATCCGGGCACCGGCAAGCTCGATGCCGGACTGTTCTTCATCTGCTTCCAAAAAGACCCCCGCAGCCAGTTCGCTGCACTGCAGACAAAACTCGGCAAGTCCGACCTGCTGAACGAATACATCACGCACGTCGGCAGCGGTCTGTGGGCCTGTCCCCCGGGACTCGCCAAAGCCGGCGACTGGTACGGCAAGTCCCTTTTTGCAGGCCAGCTGAAATAACGGAGAGTCGCCCGCGGGCTACCAATTCGCTGAAGGGTGACGAACTGCCTACTGCTGCGGTACGACGCCGCCCTTCGCCCAGGTCGACCACGGCATGTTCCAGTCGCCGTACCCGTCCCACACCGGCATCGGCCCGCCGCCGGTATTTGTATAGGTCACCGGGTCGCCGATCTGCGCGAAGTTGTAGTACCACTGAGCGTCCGCAGGGTTGAGGTTTGTGCAACCGTTGGACGTGGACCGGCTGCCGATATTCCCACCGTTCCAGCTTGCCGCGTGCACGAACTCGCCGGAGTTGGTGACCCGCACCGACCACGGCACCATCAGGTCGTAGCTGTCGCCAGGCGTCGTACTGATCATCTCTTTGGGGTTGTTCTTCGCCATCACGACCTTGGTCCCGGTGAAGGTCGGAGTCGTGGCCTTGCCCAGTGACACCGGCATCGTCTTGACGGTCACGCCATCCGAGACGACGGTCATCTGCTCGGTCGCACCGTCCACCGTGGAGACCTGCGCCGCCCCGGTCGACATCGACAGGTCAATGCTGTCGTCGAACAACAGGCCCGGTCCGGCGCTCTTGTCTTTGGTGGCGAGGTGCATCTCGATCTTGGCGTGAGCGGGCCAGTAGGCCGGCGGCCGATAGTGAGCCTCAAGCGGGTACCCCGCGTAGACAGCTGATTTCTCGAAGTACCAGGCGCCGTTCGCTGGGGCGCCGTTCACCGTCACGGTCGTGGCCGCATCAAACGCCGCGGCGCTGGTGATGGACGCGGACACGTAAGCGATGATCGGCATCCCCACGCCGTACGTCGAACCGTCACTCTCGTAGAGCCGGATGTGCACCGGCGCTCCCGTTGGGGTCGGCGACGGCGACGGGCTCGACGATGTCGATGGCGCCGTGCTCTGCGCGCTGCTGTGCGCGGCCTTCGCGGACTTAGCAGCGGGTACCGTGCAGGCGCTAAGGGCGAGCGCCGCGATGACCATCGACATCACGAGGAATCCAAGGTGGCTGCGCGTTTCGTCGCGCCCGGGAAGTTTCACGTAATCACGATAAGCGCGCGGGCCATCGAACCGCCAAACCTCACGAAGATCTAGCGCGCTGGCTCATCGTCGCACCCCATCACAGGAGCCGGTCCGCTCCTTGTCCACCAAAACTCCTGCTTGTGACGCCTCGTGTGACGTGACAAGCGGGAGACCGGCGTGACTAGCTGCCGACACGTGGGCTAGCGGTGGTGGGTCGGCGCCCGTTGGTTAGCGTGCGTGGATTGCCCTGCTGACGGCCTCCGCATGGTCGAGCCGGCGGCGACGCTCCTCCGCCCGGTCCAGTTTGACCTCGATGACCCGGATCCCCGCCGGGTCCTGTGCCAACAACAAGGCCAGCTCGCTTGCGCTCTTCGCCTCGACGTACGTCGTGCCGGTGGCCGCGCACAGCGACGCGATGTCCACGCCGTGCGGCGTGCCGAAGATCCGCTCGAACTGCGCGGCATACTCTGGCGCGCCTTGCTCAAGGCTGGCGAAGATGGCGCCGCCGTCATTGTTGACGACCACGATGGTGAGCCTGGGCCGTGGTTCATCGGGACCAATCACCAGCCCGTTGCTGTCATGCAGAAGCGCGAGATCACCGAGCAATGCGACCGCCTTCGCCTGCGGTGCAGGCAGTCGCGCGTCAGTCACCGACAGGGCGACACCAATCGCGGTCGAGACGAGGCCGTCGATTCCGGCCGCACCACGGTTGACGACTACGTTGGCTGCGCGACGTTGCGCGCGAAGGTCGACATCTCGGATCGGGTTGGACGATGCAACGAGGAGTACGTCGGCACCCGCACCAGTGACAACGGCCGCGACCTCGCCCGCATCCAGCACGCCGCCGTCCAACTCGCCTGCGTCGAGGGCGCGCACGGCGCCAGTCGCTCGCCGATCCGCGTCGCGCCAGGCGGTCGCGAACTCCGTGTCCACGGTGCCACTGATACGCACGGTGTCGATGACCAGCGTCGTACTCGCCTTCCCCGTTGGGTCCGACCATTCGCCGTGATCGCTGATCACGCTCACCCCGACCCGCGGGCGCGAGGTGAGCTTGCCGATCGACCGGGCGAGGGTCGGCCGTCCGACGATGACGACGTGGTCCGGCCGGTAGTCATCGAGGAACTTCTCGTCCGCGAGCAACCACGAACCGGCATCGAGGCAGCCCCTCTGCGCGGCCGCGAGCGACGTACCGGCTTCTACGTGCACCGGGAAGCCTGCTTCGCATGCCGACGAGACCGCCGACGCGGCAAGGGAAGTAGACGTCTCGCCGACGAAGACCAGGGTACGTCGGGGCGGGCTGATCTCACCTTCGATCCGTGGCGCGGCAATCACTGCCGTCCACGGCTCCCCATTGGCGCGGCCGGGGTATTGACTCGGTGACTCGTCGTACGACGGCGTGAGTGGCTCGGCAAACCCGACGTCCAGCTGCACCGGGCCCGGCCGCCCAACGGTCCCCGTCGCCGCGGCCAGGATGCGACACACCCGCGAGCGCCACAGCGCATTCGCCGGCGGTCCGCCCACGGCGGGCAGGTGTACGACGTCGCGTGTCGCGCGGCCGAAGATGCCGACCTGGTCGATGGTCTGGTTGGCGCCGGTGCCCCAGAGACTCTGCGGCCGGTTAGCGCTGACTACCACCAGCGGCGTGCCGGACATGTCGGCCTCGACGATCGCCGGATGGAAGTTGGCAAGCGCCGTACCCGACGTGCACATGAGGGCCGTCGGCGTACCTGTTGCTTTAGCCAGCCCGAGCGCGAGAAATGCGGCCGAACGTTCGTCGATGCGCACGTGGATCCGCAGTCGGCCCGCGTCCTGTGCCTCCAGCAGCGCGAAGGACAGCGGCGCGTTGCGCGACCCCGGCGACATGACGAACTCGCGCACGCCGCCCCGGACGAGCTCGTCGATGATGACGGTGGCGCACGCGGTTGCGTCGTTGGCCGGTCCGCGGTCCGCGGTCACTGGGCGCTCACCTCGGCCAGCCGCGTCAGCCAGCGTTGCCGCACCTGCGCCGGGGCGCGTATTGCATCGAGATTGTCCGGCACGAGCCGTTTTGTCGGCACGCCGATATAGCCCGCTACCGCCGCAAGCGACTCGGTCGCCGAGTCGTCGACGAGCAGCTTCGTGGTGTTGAGCCCGCACGCAAAGGGCAAGTCAGGCAGTGCCGCGGCGAGCGCGATCGAGGCGCCAATACCGACCGAGGTCTCGAGCGCCGAAGATACGACGAGCGGCAGCCCTATCTGCTCGGCGATCCGCATGGTGGCGGCGATTCCGCCGAGCGGCTGCAACTTGATCACGGCGACGTCGGCGGCCTCGGCGCGGGCCACTAGGTAGGGGTCCTCGGCTCGTCGGATGGACTCGTCGGCGGCGATGCGTACGCCGACCCTCCGGCGTACCCGCGCGAGGTCGTCCACCGAGGCGCACGGCTGTTCGGCGTACTCCAGTCCCCGAGCGGCCTTATCGAGCGCGGTGATCGCCTCGACCGCCTCCTCGACGCTCCAGTTGGCGTTGGCGTCTACCCGAATGGCACCACGCGATCCGAGCGCCTCACGAACCGCCGCCACCCGGGAACAGTCCTCGGCAAGTGACTGGCCGGGCTCGGCGACCTTCACCTTCGCCGTACGGCAGCCGCCACTGGAGAACACGACTTCGCGGGCCCGATCGGGCTGGATAGCCGGGACGGTGCAGTTGACCGCGATGGCGTCCCGGACGGCCGCCGGATAGGGCTCGGTGGCCTGCTCGACCGCCGCGCGCAGCCACGGCGCGGACTGTGCAGCGTCGTAGTCGAGGAATGGCGAGAACTCGGTCCACCCGGCAGGCCCGCGCCACAGCATCCCTTCGCGCACGGTGATGCCGCGAAACTTCGAGCGCATGGGAATCGAATACACGACGACGTCGTCGTCGGGCGGGCGAGTGATAGGCACCCGCATACGGTATCTATCGTCCGTTGAAGACTGGCGGGCGCTTCTCCATGAAAGACAACATGCCCTCCTTGAGATCCTCGGTCCGCATCAACGGCAGCAATTGCAGATAGACACGATGCACGTGCTCGACGAATGGCTCGTTCTGGCCCATGCGCATCATCCGCTTGGCTGCCTGAACCGCCAGCGGCGCGTTACCGGCGATCTCCCTGGCCAGTTCGCGAGCGCGCGCTTGCAGGTCCTCGTCGGCGACCACTTCGGAGGCAAGCCCCCACTCCACGGTCTCCTCGGCGTTCAGCGTCCGGCCGGTGAAGATTAGCTCCGATGCCTTGGACCAGCCGATGAGTCGCGGCAGGAACCACGTCCCGCCGGACTCCGGCACCAGCCCCCGCTTGGTGAAGGCGGCGGCGAGCTTGCCCGACGCGCCCATCAGGCGGATGTCACAGCCAAGCGCGGTGTCCATGCCGTAACCGGCCGCGCCGCCATTGATCGCTGCAATAACTGGTGTATCCATGTCAAAAAGGACGGTCGGAGGCGTATTACGCAGGTCGAGCGAGGGCGAAACGCTATCACTTGAGCTAGAGAGTCCCGACACTCCTCCGGATTCCGGGCGCAGATCGAGCCCGGCGCAAAAGGCCCGCCCCGCGCCAGTCAGGATCACGCAGCGCACATCCTTGTCCTGATTGGCCTCGAGCAGTCGCTCGGTCAGCTGGTTGAGCATTGGGCCAGAGATCGTATTCATCCGCTCGGGCGCGTTGAGCGTGATCGTCGCGATGTGTTCGGACACTTCATACAGGACTTCCTGCGGCTTACTCATACTGTCTCCCGGGTTTGGCTGCGACTAGTTGACGGTGACTATCCCACAGACCGTTCTGGGGCTGATTTGGTCGTGACGATGCGACACAAACCATCCCGGAGGCGCGCGACCGTGACGGATCGGCGGTCTCATAGACTCGGGCGGTGACTTCTGAAATCTTCGACTCCAGCGCCTGGGAGCCTGTCGCGGGCTTCGACTTCAACGACATCACCTATCACCGCAGCGTCGGCGACGAGGAGGCCAAGTCGCGCGGCGTCGTGCGCATCGCCTTCGACCGACCGGAAGTGCGCAACGCGTTTCGGCCGGCCACCGTCGATGAGCTCTACCGCGCGCTCGATCACGCGCGCATGTCCACCGATGTCGGCGCCGTACTGCTGACCGGCAATGGGCCGTCGCCTAAGGACGGCGGACGGGCGTTCTGCTCCGGCGGTGACCAGCGCATCCGCGGCAAGGACGGCTACAAGTACGCCGAGGGCGACACGTCCGACTCGATCGATCCGTCCCGCGCAGGTCGCCTGCACATCCTCGAGGTCCAACGCCTCATCCGCACGATGTCCAAGGTCGTGATCTGCGTCGTCAACGGCTGGGCGGCCGGCGGCGGCCACAGCCTGCACGTCGTGTGCGACCTGACGATCGCCAGTGCGGAACACGCGCGCTTCAAGCAGACCGACGCCGATGTCGGTTCGTACGACGCCGGATACGGTTCGGCGTACCTCGCCCGGCAGGTGGGCCAGAAGTTCGCTCGCGAGATCTTCTTCCTCGGTAACGAATACAGCGCACAGGAAGCCCGCGAGATGGGCATGGTCAACAAGGTCGTGCCGCACGCCGATCTCGAGAAGGTCGCGCTCGAGTGGGGCCGCGAGATCACCCGCAAGTCCCCCACTTCGCAGCGCATGCTCAAGTTTGCCTTCAACATGATCGACGACGGGCTGATGGGCCAGCAGGTCTTTGCCGGCGAGGCGACCCGACTGGGCTACATGACCGATGAGGCTGCCGAGGGGCGTGACTCGTTCTTGGAGAAGCGCGATCCCAACTGGTCCGCCTTCCCGTATCACTTCTAGGCCACGATATTGCCGAGATTCCTTGAGCCGCTTTGGTTCGGCGGTACGCCGACCGCGGCCGACGTCGCTCGAGTAGCGGGCGTACTCGACGATCCTGCCGGGGCGTTGCTGCCGTTGTCCGCTGATGACCGCGGCCATGGCGATCGCGTCCTACAGGCCGCGCAGGTCGAGTCGGCGCTGGAGACCGGTGAAGACGACCCCCGTGATCCGACGGTGCTCGGCATCGCCACCAGCGGGTCCACCGGCGTACCGAAGATCGTGCTGCTGTCTCGGTCGGCCCTCGTCGCGTCGGGTGAGGCAACGGCAGCCCGGGTCGGCGGCCATGGTCAGTGGAACCTCTGCCTGGGGCTGACGCACATCGCCGGCGTACAGGTCGTCTTGCGGTCCGCGCTCGCCGGAACCGCTCCCGTGCGATGCCCCGCCGGCGGCCCCGATTTCCCCGCCGCATTCGCCCGCACCACCAATGAGATGACCGGGGGCCGGCGCTACGTCTCCATGGTTCCGACCCAGCTGCGACGGTTGCTCGACGACCCGGACAGTCGCATCGCGCTGACCTCCTACGACGCGATCCTGCTCGGCGGCGCGGCGGCCGACCCCGCGCTGCTCGCTCAGGCCCGCGCGCTGGACATCCGTATCGTCACGACCTATGGCATGAGCGAGACTTCGGGCGGTTGCGTGTACGACGGCGTACCGCTCGACGGGGTTCGGACGCTTCTGGGTGAGGCTGGGCAGATCACGCTGGCGGGACCGGTCGTTGCCCGCGGCTACCGTCACGGCGCTCGACTCGCAGACAACCCATTTATAGCAGGGAAATTTCGGACTTCGGATGTTGGCGCCATGGCCGGCAACGAGCTCCAGGTGCTCGGCCGCAGCGATCATCTGATCAACACCGGCGGCGAGAAAGTCGCCCCGGCGGTGGTCGAGGCCGCGATGCGCGAGCTTCCCGGCATCACTGATGTGGCCGTGGTCGGCGTACCGGATGTGGAGTGGGGCGAGGTCGTGGCCGCCCTTGTCGTCGCGCCCGGCGACGTCGATTTGGATGCGGTACGCCGCGAACTAACCGGGCGTGTTCCTACTGCGGCGCTACCGAAAAAGCTCGTGACGGTGGCGGCGATTCCGCGGATGGGCATCGGCAAGCTCGACCACAAAGCGGCGGTCACGCTCGCAATCGCGAAACGCGACTAACTGACGAGCGCATCCCTCCCAAAGATCCCGCGATCCGCGGCAAGTCGCCCCGCGCCAAGCCGAAGTCACCCGGAGCGTCGCGGGCGTGACGGATGAGCGTATTTTCGCGACGGATGAGCGTACTTTCGCGACGGATCAGCGTACTTTCGCGACGGATCAGCGGACATACGTGACGGATGAGCGGGTTTGGGTTCGCGGTCAGCCCTGGCCCTGGAGGTAGGTCAGTACGGCGCGCACCCGGCGGTTGTCGTCGGAGGCCACGGGCAGGTCGAGCTTGGTGAAGATGCTGTTGGTGTGTTTGCTGACCGCCTTTTCGGTCACGAACAGTCGCGACGCGATCGCCGCGTTCGAGCGGCCCTCTGCCATCAAGCCCAGGACCTCACGCTCGCGCGGGGTGAGTCTGGACAGGGGCGCCGCCTTCGACAACAGCGTCGCGACTACCTGAGGGTCGAGCACGGTGCCGCCCTCGGAGATCGTGCGTACCGCGTCGATGAACGTAGCTACGTCGGCAACCCGGTCCTTCAGCAGATAGCCGACCGCGCCATCCCCCGAGGCGAGCAGCTCACGCGCGTATAGCTGCTCGACGTACTGGCTCAGCACCAGGACCGGCAGGCCGGGTCGCACGCGGCGCGCCTCGATCGCCGCCCGCAAGCCCTCATCGGTAAAGGTCGGCGGCATTCGTACGTCGACAATCGCCAGGTCCGGCTTCATCTCGCGCAGCGCTTCTTCGAGTGCGTCGACATCGTCCGCGGCGGCGACTACGTCGTACCCGTACGCCTGCAAGATTCGCGTCAGACCGTCCCTGAGCAGGGCAAGGTCCTCGGCTAGGACAACGCGCAAGGCACCTCCATGGTGACGACGGTCGGGCCGCCGATCGGACTGTCGATACCTATTCTGCCGTCGAAGGCGTCGAGTCTGCGGATGATGCCGGCAAGTCCGGTGCCGCGCGTCGCGTCGGCGCCACCGACGCCGTCGTCTCCGATCTGCAGCCACAACGCCGCGCCGTCGTGAGCGATCCGCACCCACGCTTGCGAGGCGTCCGCATGCTTGACGACATTGGCGAGGCATTCGGCTGCGGCAAAGTATGCCGCCGACTCGACGGGGTCCGGCGGCCGGCCGACCAGATCCGCGGTCACCGTCACCGGTAGCGACAAGTCCAGCGAGAGCGCTTCAAGTGCACCGACGAGGCCACGGTCGGCGAGCACCGGCGGACGGATCCCGCGCACAACCATCCGCAGATCCTCCAGCGCCGCGTTGGTCATCACGCCGGCCTCGGCCAGCAGGTCGGCCGCGGCCTTGGGGTCGCGATGGACGAGCTCAGAGGCAAGCCCGACGCTCATGCCCACCGACACCATCCTGGCCTGGGCCCCGTCATGTAGGTCGCGCTCGATGCGTCGTACTTCCGCGGCCGAGTGGTCGATCGTCTCGGTGCGCGACGACTCGAGCGCCGCCAGCCGTTGCGCCCGAGTGGGGCCTAGCAGGCTGCGGCTGAGAAGGGCCAGCACCTGCAGCAGCAGCGGCGTACCGAACCACCAGATGAGAAACGAGATCGGCGCCAGCAGCCAGTACCAGAAGTTGCCGAACGTCACGATGGGGGCGATCAGATACCAGATCGTCGCCGGCAGCCAGATAATGGTGAGGATCGCCAAGGCGAACCCAGCCGTCGCGGAAACAAACAAAAACGCGAAGTCGCGCCACCGCGCCGGGTCGCTGGCGCAGGATGCCATTCTCGAGAACGCGCCCATGCCTTCGGTCGACCGGTACGGCGACTCGATCCGGGCGCCGAGAATTTCGCCGGCCAGCCGACGATGCAGGTCGGTCAACCGTCGCGTTAGGGGCACGGCGAACGCGAGCACGAAAACGCCGGCCGTGATGAGGACAAGCGGTATCGAAATCGCCACTACCAGGAACAAGGCGAACGCCGGTATCACGAGCACGAGGTAGCAGGCCGCCGTAGCGGAATACCGCAGGTGTTGTTCCCATGAGGGCGAGATGCGGGGGTGCGCTACTTGAGTCACGTCCACAACGCTAACCGGCGCAGCGGTACGACGCGATAGTTCTAGGGACAGCGCTCTTGGTGGAGTTAGGTCTACCGCTAGTCGGTCGCGGTCTTGAACTCTTCCTTGAACCGCAGCTTCTGCTCCTGTTTTACGGCCATCCGCTGCGCGAGTTCGACGCGCCAGCCGCGGAACAGGAAATACGAAATAGGTATCGATACCAGCGCGGATGCAATCAGGCCCGGGAACCCACGGAAGTGCACCAGATAGCAGATGACGACAAGGACGACGAACACGCCGAACCGGCCCACGAAGTACGCCGCCATCAGCCCGCCGACCGGTTTGGCCGCGGTCGTCCCGCTACCGGCGGCGCGCTTCTCGGCAGGCGTGGGGCCTTCTTCAGTCGGTGCGCCGGAAGCGGAGTCTGAGGTAGCCACGCCGACCATTATGGCTCAATGCCTAACGCGGTGCCGAAGACGTGACGACATTCTCGGCGTACCAGTGCGGGTCGACGTTGCCGCCGGAAATGACCGCGACGGCTCGGTCGCCAACGACCTGCGGGTGCGCGAAGAACCCCGCCGTGGCCACCGCCCCGCTCGGCTCGGTGACCAGCCGCCCCCGGCGGTAGAGGAATCGGCACGCCTCGATGATCTGTTCCTCGGTCACGGTCACGATGTCCGAGACGTACTTCTCGATGTGCGCGAAGGTGCGATCGGCGAGGTCTGAGCGCAGCCCGTCGGCGATGGTGCGGGCAGTCCGCGAACGTGGCCAGCGAATCAGTGTGTGCCGGTGGAAGCTTTCGGCCGCGTCACCGGCTAACTCCGGTTCGACGCCGACGACCCGGACATCCGGGCGCAGCGCCGCGAGCGCCGTGCTCACTCCCGACAGCAGGCCGCCACCACCGACCGGGACCAGGACGGTGGCCCCGCCGGGTAGCTCCGGCAGGTCCTCGGCGATCTCCAGGCCGACGGTCCCCTGCCCGGCGATCACGTCGTGATCGTCGTACGGCGCAATAACCAGCGCACCCTTCTGCGCGGCGAGCTGCTCGACCCGCGAGGCTCGCTCTTCGCCGGGCACGAGGACGATCTGGGCGCCGCGGGCTCGCACGGCGTCGATCTTGATCTGCGGTGCATCGTCTGGGATCACCACGATCGCGCGCAGCCCGTGTGCGGCGGCGGCCATCGCTATGGCCTGCCCGTGGTTGCCGCTGGAGTGGGTGATGACGGTGGATGTCCGCCCGACGGCCTGGGCGACCGCGTTGCTCGCTCCGCGCAGCTTGAAAGCGCCAATGGGCTGCAGGCTTTCCGGTTTCACCCACAGCGTGCGGTCTACGGTTCCGTCGATCGGCACCAACGAGGTGCGTACGACGTCCCCTTCGATCCGTTTTGCCGCCTGCCGGATGTCGTCGATCGTGACAAGTTCCATTCGAGCTAGTCGTCCTCTTCTGGATCGTTGTGATCCGGTTCGACGGGTCGAGGTTTCAGTGCCGGGGAGCGACCCTCCCACTTGGTGGAGATGACGATCGTCGTACGGGTACGAGTCACACCTTTGATCCGGGTGATGGCCATGAGCGTGTCCTCGAGTAGCTCCATATCGGCCACCCGGACCTTGAGGACATACGACTCGTCGCCCGCGACGAACATGCAGTCCTCGACCTGCGGCATCGCGCCGAGCTTGTCGAGCAATACGTCGTCGGCCGCCCAGTCCGCGCCCTGCACACCCACCATCGCGGTGACCCCGAGACCAACGGCCTTATGGTCGACTTCGGCGTGGTAGCCGGTGATGACGTTCTGCGCCTCGAGCTTGTTGACGCGCTCGTGCACCGCGGGCGCCGACAGCCCAACGGTGCGCGCCAACTCGGCGTACGTCGCCCTGCCGGACGCGCGCAGCAATTCGATGAGCTTGCGATCGACGTCGTCCACGGCACTACGATACTGCGCCGTACGATGTTGCTGTACCCGATCGGCCAATCCGAAGCGTCGCCGGGTGCGAACCACATTTATGCAAACAGATAGCGCTCCGGCGGCGTCTAGTGCCACCGCCGACGATGAGACTCGATCCGACGACGTGAATGCCCTCAGAAGGCGGCCGCGTTGGGTTTCCGGTGTCGTCGGCATCGTTAGCTCCGCCGCGGGGCTGGGGGTCGCACAAATCGTTGCGGCGCTAATTGCGCCGAGTGCTTCTCCCGTTGTCGCGATCGGTTCCTCGATGATCGACCTCGCGCCACGTGGCGTGAAGGACTTCGCCATCGAGCATTTCGGCGAAAACGACAAGCTCGCGCTGAGCATCGGCGTGATCGCCGTGCTCATCCCCCTTTCTGCGCTCATCGGTGTGGTGGCATTTCGCCGGGTCCGGCTCGCGTATGCAATGGTCACCGCACTCGGTGTACTGGGTGCGGTCGCCGCGATGAGCCGACCAGATGCCTCGCCGGCATCACTGCTGCCGGCGCTCGTCACCGTCGTCGTGGGAATACTCGTGCTCAGGGCACTCGTCAACGCGGCAGCAAGTGACCAGCAACCGGACTCATCCAGTACTGCCGGCGCGACCCGCCGCAACGTCTTGATCGGTGCCGCCGCCGGCGGCGCGATAGTCACGCTGGGCGCGGGGATCGCCGTTGATCGGCTGACGAAGTCAGACCAGGCCCTTGGACGCAACCGCAAGCTCCCGGCGCCCGCCGACCCGGCTCCGGCGGTGCCGGCCGGGGTCCAGGCCAAGGCCAACACCGCCACGCCGTGGCTCACCAAGAACTCGAAGTTCTACCGCGTCGACACTGCGTTCAAAGTTCCCCGGGTCAACGCTAAGACGTGGAAGCTGACCGTGGGCGGGATGGTCGACAAGAAGGTTTCGCTGAGCTACGACGACCTGCTTGCGATGCCTCTCATCGAACGCAACATCACACTTGCGTGTGTGTCCAACCCCGTTGGCGGGCCTTACATCAGCAACGGAACCTGGACCGGCGTACGGCTCACCGACATCCTCGACAAGGCCGGGGTGCAAAGCGGCGCGGATCAGCTTTTCAGCACCAGCACGGATGGATGGAGCGCGAGCACGCCGCTCGCCACCGTGACCGACGGCAGGGACGCCATGATCGCGGTGGGGCTCAACGGCCAACAACTGGCGTTTGAGCGCGGCTTTCCGGCCCGAATGCTGGTGCCTGGGCTCTATGGCTTCGTGTCGGGCACGAAGTGGCTGACGAATATCGAGCTCACGACGTTCGCCAAGGCAACCGCCTATTGGACCGAACGCGGGTGGGCCGACAAGTCCCCCATCTTCACCGAATCGCGGATCGACGTACCGAAGGCGTTCGCGCAGCTGCCGTCCGGCAAGGTTACGGTCGCCGGCGTCGCCTGGGCGCAGAACAAGGGAATTAGCAAGGTCGAGGTGCGTGACAAGGACGGCGACTGGAAAGTCGCCACACTCGCCGCGGACGGCGGAAAGGACGTCTGGCGTCAGTGGTCGGTCGTCCTCGAGCTAGACGCCGGCCGTCATGACCTCCAGGTACGCGCGACGGACATGACCGGGATGACCCAGACAGACCAACGTGCGGAGCCATTTCCCAAGGGCGCCACGGGCTGGCACACCATCACCGTCACCTGCGCCTAATCCCCCGATATTTCTTCAGAAATCCTGCCGGAGCGCCAATCCAGCCGACCGGGGCCTCCGAACTACGTATGCGCACACACCCAGCGCACTTGCCCAGTGATCATGCTCGCCAACGTAGAGGAATACCAAAAATGACGACCGACCAGCTCCACACAGCCAACCAAGCCCCCGCCCTCAAGCGTCGCCCGCGGGCCTTGGTCTTCGCGGCCTTTGCGGCCGCCTGCCTCATTCCGCTCTCGGCGTGCTCAGGGACGAGCGCCGACAGCGGATCCGGATCGAGTGGATCCGCGGCCAAGGGCACGAGCATGAACGACAACTCCTCTGGTACCGCCTCGGGGGACACGATGGCGACCGGCAAGGAGTTCGGCGCCGGATGCTCGGCGGTTCCGAAAGACGGCCCCGGCAGTTTCGGCGGTATGGCAACGGCTCCTGTGGCTACGGCGGCATCTGCCAACCCGGCGCTCACGACGTTGGTCGCTGCGGTCAAGGCCGCTGGACTCGTCGACTCGCTCAATAGCGCAGCGAAGCTCACGGTCTTCGCGCCCGCCGATAGCGCATTCGCGGCCGTGCCAAAGGACACGATGGACAAGCTGCTCGCCGATCCAACCGGAGATCTGACGAAGATCCTGACCTATCACGTGCTACCCGAGCGGCTGGCACCCGACAAGCTCGCCGGCGAGCACAAGACGCTGAACGGCGCGTCGCTCAAGGTCGAGGGTTCCGGTAGCAAGTTCACCGTCAACGGCGAGGCAATGGTGGTCTGCGGAAACGTACAGACGGCTAACGCGACCGTCTACATCATCGACAAGGTCCTGATGCCGCCGGCATAACCCGTCTAACTCTCGCCGGCGCCGACTGCCCGTTCGGTGCCGGCGAGTGGCGTGTGCACACCGCGCCAAAGCGCTGTCCACGTTGCTCATTGATTACCATTACTGGCCAATCCAACAGCCTGGCGACGACCAGATTAGAGTGGGGTTAACCCGCCACGGAGGAACCCGATGATTCCCTTGATCGCTGCCATTATTGGCATACTGGTCGTCTTTGCAATGTGGCGATTCCTCGACCCCAACGAGGACAGCCAGTCGAAGACGCGACCCAACATGCCACGTCCGAAACTTCCGTCGCGCAGTCGCCAAACCGCGCCCGACGACGATCCGGAGTTCTTGCGTCAGCTCAGCAGCAAGATGCCGAAGCGGCCCAACACGCACCCGGAAGACGACGCTTAGCTCAGACCGCTATATGAATGCAGGCCGGAGACAACGGTGTTGACGACGACGAAGTTGAACAGCATCGTCACCGCTGCCAGCAAGTTGAGGTACGCCGCCTTGCGGCCCTTCCAGCCGGCCGTCGCGCGAGCATGTAGGTAGCCGGCGTACGCGACCCAGCTGATGAATGCCCAGGTCTCCTTGGGATCCCAGCCCCAGTAGCGGCCCCATGCCGCTTCGGCCCAGATCGCGCCGCAGATGATCGCGAACGTCCAGATCGGGAACGCGAACGTGACCGTACGCGCGGCGAGCCGATCGAGTGCCGTGGACGACGGCAGCGACCCCGCGACCCGAGACGGCAGTCGCATCCCAGCGGCCGCCTCCTTGCGTTCGTGTCGCTCTTTGACGAGGTACAGCGCGCTGGCGACGGTGCTCACAAAGAAGATGCCGGTGGCGATACTCGCCGCCGTGACGTGGATGGCCAGCCAGTACGAGCGCAGCGCCGCGACGACCGGGGCTGCTTCGACGTATAGGTCGAGGCCGGCTAGCACCAGGATTATTACGACGGGCACCAGCACGAACAGCCCGATGAAACGCAGCCGTGGTTTACGACCGAGCGTGATCAGGTAGGTCGCCACCGCGACAATCGAGATGATCGAGGCAAACTCGAACATGTTGCCCCATGGCAGCCGGCCGATCGCGATTCCGCGTACCGCGGCCGAGGCGATCTGCGCGATCAGCCCAAGCAGCGTGAACACCACGCCGAACAGGCCCATCTTGGCGCCGATCCGGGCCGTCCGATCGGCGCCTTCACCAGGCGCCGGAACGGCACTGGAATCGGCGCGATCCTCTGAACCGGCTGGTGGTTGCAGCGTGGAGCCAACTGATGCACCGACCAAGGCCGGCTGTTTTTCCTCGGCGGCGGCGAGGAGCGCCGCCTCCTTGGCCTCCTTCTTGCGTCCGCTCTTGCCGAACGCGAAGTCACCACACAGCATCACTATGCCGGCGGAGTATCCCACGAGCGCACCGGAG
The DNA here is from genome assembly GCF_003003235.1 of Antricoccus suffuscus. Taxonomy (NCBI): domain Bacteria; kingdom Bacillati; phylum Actinomycetota; class Actinomycetes; order Geodermatophilales; family Antricoccaceae; genus Antricoccus; species Antricoccus suffuscus. The sequence continues at coordinate 31,496 of NZ_PVUE01000019.1, read as the reverse complement.
TAAAGGTGATCGGAAATATTCGCTAGCGCTAGGTCGACGGCCATCTAGGCCTCCTCATCGGGATTGGCTGGTGCTCGGTCAAGAATACGCGCGGAGATTCCGGCGAACTCCCGGGCAAAGGTTGCTGGTTGGGTATGCGCGAGTCCGCCGACTTCGACCAGGTGAGACCCGTCGTCTCGCGGGGTGAGGCGGACCCAGAGCCGTCGGCGACGCAGGCTGAGCGACGTCGTGATTCCGACGAGTAGCACGACCGCCGACAGGAGCACCCAGTCCTGGCCGGGGTCGTACGAAATCTGGAATGCCGCCCACTGGAGGACCTTGTCGAACGTGATCGACGTGCCGTCTGCGAGCACGATCGACTCGCCTGGCTTGAGGTTCTTCGCCGCGGCCTTCTTGAGCAGACCGTCCTTGATCAGGCTTTGGTCCAGCGTGTAGACCGACTGCGGGATGCCCGTGTCGAGCCCGGTGTACCCCTGGTAGACCACGAGCGCGACCTGCGGGTCGAGCACTCGCGGGTCGGCCGAGGCGATGACACCGGCCTGGTCGACGGCGGTCGGGGCGAGGAATCCTTGCAGCGCCAGCTGTTTTTCGGGGTCTCCTGTGTCGAGCTTGATCGCTCCCTCGGAGCCGAAATTTTTCTGGTCGGTCGGCAGGAACGGCGCAGTCACGTTTTTGCGTACGGTGCCGTCCGGCATGGTGACGGTGAAGACCGGCGCATACCCATGTCCGGTGATGTAGACGCGCACACCGTCCTGACGAAGCGGGTGATTGACCCCGATGTTTGCCTGGTGCTTCTTGCCGTCCAGGCCGACGTACCAGGTGACCTTGCCGTCGAACTTCGCCGGTGTCATGTCCGCGTCGTACGTGGTGTTAAAGGTGTGCAAGTCCAGACACATCGGCACCATGTCGGCGCCGGTGACTAGGTCTCCCGAGCGGAAACTGTCGAACGACTGCTGCTGGTTGCAGAAGCCTTCGCCTTCCAGCGCGATTCGTGAGCCCTCGTAGCCGTTCACCTTGCCTAGCGCGAGGCTCAGCAACAACGCGAGCAGACTGATGTGGAAGACCAGGTTGCCGGCCTCGCGCAGGTAGCCCTTCTCGGCGCTGAGCGTAATCGTGCCGTCGTCGCTCTCCCTGCGTTCGACGCGCCATCGCGCCTTACGCAGCAAGGAGTACGACGCATCGATGCGCGAGTCCGAGGCGCCTGTCATTGTCTCGCTGGCGTACTCGCCGATTCGGTTCAGTCGTTTGGGTGCGGCCGGTGGTGCGGCACGGACGGCTTTCCAGTAGACGGCGATACGCGGTGTCAGGCAGCCGACGAGCGAGATGAACAGCAGCAAGTAGATCGCGGCGTACCACGGTGCTGAGAAGACATTGAAGAACCCGAGTCGGTCCAGCCATGGGCCGAGTACCGAGTGCTTCGCGATGTATTCGTTGACCTTGCTCTGGCTCAGGGATTTCTGCGGCAGAAGCGATCCCGGCACAGAGGCGAGCGCTAGCAGGAACAACAGAATCAGCGCGGTGCGCATGCTGGTCAGTTGGCGCCACCAATAACGCGCGATCTCCTTGAGCGAACCGCTGATCGGCTTCCGAGGGGTCGCGTCCTCGGCCCACAGGACATCGGGCTTCTTATCGACGACAGGCCCGTTTTCGACGGTGGGCTCCTTCTCGCGGCTCATAAGAGCGTTCCCAGCCCGGTCGTCGCCAACCAGCCTTGAAGTTGGAAAAGTACGGCGTCCCACCATCCCGTGACGAGCAAGATTCCCAGCACAATCAGCATCACGCCGCCGAACTTCATCACTACGCCGGCATGTTTTCGGGCGAATCCGGAGGCGCGCATCGCCCACCTGGCACCAAACGCGATGAGCAGGAACGGTACGCCGAGGCCAATGCAGTAGGCGACACTCAGGAAGGCGCCACGCCCGGCGCTGCCTTCCTTTAAGGACAGGCCAAGGATTGCAGTGAGCGTGGGACCGAGACATGGAGTCCAGCCGAGCCCGAACACGATCCCGAGCAGGGGCGCGCCTGCGAGCCCGGTCGCGGGCAGCTTATGAATTCGCCACTCGCGCTGCATCCACGGCAGCTTCCCCAGAAATGCGACGCCAAGCGCGATCGTGATCACGCCGAGGATGCGGGTGATGAGTGTCTGGTGTTCGCGCAGCGCCAGCCCGGCGCCTCCGAACAGCGCGCCGAAGGAGATGAACACGGCCGAGAACCCCGCCACGAATAGTGCGGCACCGAGCAACACCCGCGCCCGGCCGGACGCCTGGCGGGTCTTGGTGCCTCCGGGGCTGGCTTTGACGGTTTCGCCGGTAATGCCTGCGACATAAGACAAGTAGCCGGGCACGAGTGGCAGGACACAGGGTGAGAGGAAACTGACGAGCCCGGCCACAAGGGCAATGAGCGCGGCGACCAGCACCGGTCCTGCCGCGACGGTGCCGGCGACGTCGGCGTACACCTGCATTTACTTCTCCGCCAGCAGTTGGTCGAGAGTCTTGGTGAGGCTCTTGGCGTCTACGGTCGAGACGTACGCCGCCGCGACCTCGCCCTTCTTGTCAAACACGATTGTCGATGGGATAGCCACGATCGGATAGTTGCGGAACTGCAGCGCCACCTGCGTCTTGGGGTCGTAGAGGCTCGGGTAGGTCAGCCCTTCCTGCTTCGCGTAAATCTCGCCTTGGTCCTTGCTGTCACGCACGAGTACGCCGACCAGCGCGACACCGTCGGGCTTGTACTTTGCGTAGATCTTCTGTAGCTCCGGTGCCTCGACTCGGCAGGGCGCGCACCAGGTGGCCCAAAAGTTGAGTACGACGACCTTGCCCTTCAGCGAGGACAGCGCGAACGCGTCACCATTGAGCAGCTCGCCCTTAAGATCGGGCGCCGGTTTGCGGTCCGCCTGGGGAATGACCTCACCCTTGGGCTGGGCCTCCACGAACCGGTACTCGCTGCCGCCGTTCTTGGCGCTGTCGCCGTTACCGCTCGTGCAGCCCGCCAGCAGCACCATGCTCATCAAAACGAGCATGGCACGTAGCAGGTTGGCGGTAAGGCGCGTCATGCCCCTGGCACCGAGTCCTTGGTCGCGCCCCAGGGGGTCGCATAGCCGATCCCGGTGATCTTGCCGTCGTCGAACTCGATAGTGGTCACGCTGGCGACGGCACACTGACGCGCCCGCGGGTCGTGCCAGAGCCGGTTGCCCTCTATCGCCTGGCGGGCCGTCCAGATCGGCAGCTGATGGCTGACACACACCGCTTCGTGCCCGCGCGCCTTCTCGTATGCGTCATTGATCGCGGCGTTCATCCGCGACGCGATCTCGGCGTACGGCTCGCCCCACGACGGGCGAAACGGGTTGACGAGCTTGCGCCAGTTGGCGACGTTGCGCAGCGCGCCGTCCTTGCGAAACTTGAACCGGGTGCCCTCGAACTGGTTTTCCGCCTCGATCAGCCGGCGATCGGTCGCCACGTCCAGGCCGAGCGCGTCGGCGATCGGCGCGGAAGTTTCGCGGGCCCGGTCGAGCGGGCTCGAGACAAGGTAGGTCACGTCCATACCGCGAAAATGCTCACCAAGTACTTGCGCCATCTGCTTGCCCGTGTCCGAGAGGTGATAACCCGGCAGCCGTCCATAGAGGATGTCGTGCGGGTTGAAGACCTCGCCGTGCCGGACAAGGTGTACCAGGGTGCGCATCTGCGGCCGTTTCCTAACGTTGCGGTGGTCGGTTGGTCACTATGCCGCGGCTGCGGCCTGTGCGGCGTACGGCAAAGCGTCGCTGATCCGCGACATCGCGCCGTCGTCGAGTGCCCCCGAGACAAACCAGGTCTCATATCCCGACGGCGGCAGATACACGCCGCGGGCGAGCATCTCTTGGAAGAACGCCGCGAACTTGGACGCGCTCTGCGTGCGCGAATCGTCGTAGTTGCGCACCTCGCGCACGTCGTCCTCGCGGTCGAAGAAAAACACACTGAACATGTTGCCCGCGTATTGCACGCGGTGCGGCACACCGGCGCCAAACAGCGCGGCCGAGACCATTCCCTGCAGTTCGGTGCTCACCGCGTCCAGCCGCGAGTAGACCTCGTCGGTCGCCAGCTGCAGGTTTGCGAGGCCCGCCGCGGTCGCGATGGGATTGCCGCTGAGCGTGCCGGCTTGGTAGACCGGCCCACCCGGAGAGAGTTTCGCCATAATGTCCGCGCGACCGCCGAACGCCGCGGCCGGCAGTCCACCGCCCATGACCTTGCCGAAGGTGAACAGGTCAGCGTCGACGGCCTCCAGTCCCCACCAGCCGGAGCGCGAGACCCGAAATCCGGTCATGACCTCGTCACTGATCAGTAGTGCCCCCGATTTGAGCGTGGCCTCGCGCAGCACCTGGTTAAAGCTGTCCCGCGGCGGGACGACGCCCATGTTGCCCGGCGATGCTTCGGTGATGACGCAGGCGATCTCGTCGCCACGCTGCTCGAACAGCTCCCACACGGCCTCGGCGTCGTTGTAGTCGATGACCACGGTGTCGTGGGTCTGCGCGCCGGTGACGCCTTCAGTTTCGGGCGTGGCGAAAGTCGCGACTCCGGAGCCCGCGGCGGCGAGCAGCGCGTCCACGTGGCCGTGGTAGCAGCCGGCGAACTTCACCACCGTGCTGCGTCCGGTGTAGCCGCGGGCCAGTCGGATCGCCGACATAGTGGCCTCGGTACCGGAGCTGACCAAACGCACCTGGTCGATCGCGGTACGCGCGACGATTTCCTCGGCCAGCGCGACCTCGTTGACGGTCGGAGCACCGAAGCTGGTGCCGTGTGCTGCCGCTTTCGTGACGGCGTCGATGACTGCTGGATGGGCATGGCCATGCAGCAGCGGCCCCCACGATGAGACGAGGTCGACGTATTCGCGGCCGTCTGCGTCGGTTAGATACGCACCCTTGCCGCTCACCATGAACCGCGGCGTACCGCCGACCGCGCCAAAGGCGCGGACCGGTGAGTTGACGCCACCGGGGGTGACTACTCCGGCGCGCTCGAACAGGCGCGCCGACTCGGGCGCTTCGGAGGGATAGTTCACGTTGCTCATTCTCCCTGACGTTGGATGGTCCGGCTCGTTCGGGTTCTACTAGATGTCGTACGGCGCTGTGAAAAATCCCTTAGGCGGCTCGTTGCCGTCCTCGGGAGGCCGCTGCGGCGGCGGAATCACCTGCCGTTGCGGCACGGGTGGCGCAGTCGGTGCGGCTTGAACCGGAAGCCCGTACGCGCGCTGCACGTCCGCGCGGATCTGCGCGGACCGCGTAATCAGCCCACGGGTCAGCCAAATAGCCCCAACGACGACGAGCACCAGACCGATCGGCATAAAGAGCCAGCTGAGGACCTTCGTCGTGACACTGTCGGCGAGAGCAAGACGTTTGTACGGCGAGCCGTCGGCCGGCGCCTTGATCTGGATCTCCTGGCCCACGCTGAAGCTACCGACGATGAAACCGACGTGATCGTTGCCGTCGATCGAGTACTCGACCTGGTAGATCCCGTAGCCGGAAGCCTGTTTGGCGTTCGACGAAGCTTGGTCGGCGGCGTAGCCAACCTGAATCGTCCCGGCGGTCTCGACATTGCCGTCAATCCGGCTGAAGAAGCCGAAGGCAAGCGTCGCAACGACAACGAGCCCGAGCCCGAGTCCGAGTACGCCGGTCCCCCACCGCACGAGCGACGTCGGACTGCGCCCGACAGAGGTCGGCGTGATACTAGGGAACGCGCGGTCGGACATGGGTTAGACCCGGAGCCGGCCCGCGGCCTCGACGGCCCAGTAGGTGAGCACGATGCTGGCGCCGGCGCGCACAATCGAAGTGAGCTGTTCGTCGATCATCCGCTCCCGGTCGAGCCAGCCGTTGGCCGCGGCCGCCTCCACCATCGCGTACTCGCCGGAAACCTGGTACGCCGCAACGGGTACGTCGACCGCGTCGCTGGCCAGCGAGATCACGTCGAGGTAGGTCGAGGCCGGTTTGACGATGACAATGTCGGCGCCCTCGTCGACATCCATCTCCAGCTCGCGCAACGCCTCGCGAGCGTTGGCCGGATCCTGCTGATAGGTACGCCGGTCGCCCTTGAGCTGCGAGTCGACCGCCTCACGGAACGGTCCGTACAACGCCGAGGCGTACTTAGCGGCGTAGGCGATCAAGGAGACGTCCTGATAGCCGGCACCGTCCAGCGCCTGCCGCATGACACCGATCTGGCCGTCCATCATGCCGCTCGGGCCGATCATGTGCGCGCCGGCGGCAGCCTGCGCGAGTGCCATCTCGGCGTACACCTTGAGCGTCTCGTCGTTGTCCACGGCGCCGCCTGCATCCAGTACGCCGCAGTGACCGTGGTCGGTGAACTCGTCGAGGCAACCGTCGGACATGACAACGGTCGCGTCGCCGACCTCGCTGATGAGGTCGGCGATGCCGACGTTGAGGATGCCGCCCGGGTCGACCGCGCCCGTGCCGCGCGCGTCGCGCACCGCCGGTACGCCGAAGAGCATTAACCCGCCCACGCCGGCCTCGACCGCTTCGTGCGCGGCCTTCTTCAGCGAGTCCCGGGTGTGCTGTACGACGCCGGGCATCGACTCGATCGGCACCGGGGCGTCGATGCCCTCACGGACGAACATCGGCAGCACCAGCTGCGAAGGGTCGACGCGTGTTTCCTGCACGAGCCGGCGGATCGCCGGGGTACGGCGCAACCGCCGCGGACGTGACTCTGGAAATCTCATCGGATCCTCCGTTTCCGGGCAGCGCAGCCCGAGCTAGTGGCGCCTAGGAACGACTCTTGGCGCGCGACTTGGTCTTGCGCGGCGGACGGTCGAAACCCTCGACCTCGCGCAGGTTGATCGCGTAGTCGGCCAGCGCGTCGATCACATCGGGGATCGCCGCGGTCTCGGGCTGTACGTCGACCCGTAGCCCGAACTCGACCGCGGTGGCCGCGGTCGCCGGACCGATGCATGCGACGACGGTACGCGCGTGCGGCTTGCCGGCGATGCCGACGAGGTTGCGCACGGTGCTCGACGAGGTGAAGCACACAGCGTCGAAGCCGCCACCCTTGATCGACTCACGGATGTGCGCGGCCGGCGGTGCGGCCCGCACGGTGCGGTAAGCGGTCACGTCGTCGATCTCCCAGCCCTGCTCGCGCAGGCCCTCGGACAACGTCTCGGTCGCGATGTCCGCGCGGGGCAGCAGTACCCGATCGATCGGGTCGAGCACGTCGTCGTACGGCGGGAAGTCCTCGAGCAGGCCGCGGCTGGACTGCTCACCGGACGGCAGCAGCTCCGGGATGATGCCGAAGGCACGCACCGCGTCGGCGGTTGCCTCGCCCACACAGGCGATCTTGACGCCGGCGAACGCGCGCGCATCGAGGCCGAACTCGGTGAACTTCTCCCAGACGGCCTTGACCGCGTTGGTCGAGGTGAACACGATCCACGAGTAGCGGCCGTTGACCAGGCCCTTGATCGCGCGTTCCATCTGGGCGGGCGTGCGCGGTGGCTCGACGGCGATGGTCGGAACCTCGATCGGGATCGCACCGTGGTCGCGAAGCAGCTCGCTCATGTCGCCGGCCTGATCCTTGGTGCGTGGCACCAGGACCTGCCAACCGTACAGAGCGCGCTTCTCCCACCAGCTGTACTTTCCTTGCTGCGCAACGGGTTTGCCGATGACCAGCGTCACCGGTCCCTCAAGTGACTTAACGTCGAGAGTGCCGTCGACGAGACCGGACAGGTGACCGGTGACGGTCTTCTGGCTCAGCCGAGTGCCGTTGACGGTGACCGCGGCGTGCGAATCCGCGGACCGGCCGCCCTCGATGAGCGCCTTGGCGACCGACTTGAGGCTCTCGAGCCTCGTCGACAGCACCAAAGGCCACGCCGTGGCGGCCAGCGCGGCTAGCTGCGTGTCGGCGCCCTCTTCGGTCAGGTCGGCGTACGACGTGAGCGGTCCGGTGGCGATGCCGGCGTACGACGGGATCGCGGTGCGGCCGGAGACCGCGGCGATGACCCGCCACGTTACGGCTGACCGGCTGACCGTCTGGATCTCTTTGGTAACCGATTCGCTGGCGAGCGGGTCGCCGGCGACGAGGCGCACGACGACCTGGCCCAGCTTTGCCTCGGCGACAAGGGTCTTGCCGACGACCGTCGGCTCGTCCTCGTTGACGACGACCTCGACCTCGGCCAATGCGTGAATCGGTTCCGGTACGTCGGCGTCAGAGATCACAACCTGCGCCGAGGCAAGTGCCTCGCGGGCACCCTCGGTCAGCAGGTCAGGATCGCCTGGGCCGGTACCGACAAAAAGGATGCGGCCTTTGTTTTTACGCGCGCGCGTCATCGCGAGCTCCCCATGAGTTCGGCGGCGCCATCGTCGAGAAGGATGCGGGCAAGCCGCTCCCCCACGCCAACAGCGTCGGTGAGTGGGCCGGTAGCGGACAGCCGGACGGAATCACTTCCGTCGATTGCCGTGACCGAACCTCGTAGCGAAATTTCGAGGCCATTTTCAGCCTCTACGACCTCGGCGAGCGCTCCGACCGGTGATGAACAACCGGCCTCGAGCGTGGCGAGCAATGCTCGCTCAGCCGTGACCGAGATACGACTGTAGTGATGATCTAGTGGTTTCAACAAATCGAGCGTGGCCGGATCATCGGATCGGGCCTCGATTGCGAGCGCTCCTTGACCGGGCGCGGGCAGTATCGCGATGGGGTCCAGCGCCTCGGTGATGGCGTCCGATCGACCGATCCGGTGAAGTCCAGCACATGCCAGTACGACGGCGTCCAGCTCGCCCGAGGTGACCTTGGAGAGCCGGGTGTCGACGTTGCCGCGCATGCCGACCAGCTCGACGCCGAGACCGAGCGCACGGATCTGCGCAGACCGACGAAGTGAGCCGGTGCCGACCCTCGAACCGGTCGGCAGCTCGGCGAGGGTGAGCCCGTCCCGGGCAACGAGAGCGTCGCGCGGGTCGACCCGTTCGGGGATGGCGGCCAGCGTCAAACCGTCGGCCGGCGCGGTCGGCAGGTCTTTCAACGAGTGCACAGCGAAGTCGATCTGCCCGTCCAGCAGCGCCTCGCGCAGCGCGGAGGTGAACACGCCCTGCCCGCCGAGCGTGTGCAGCGGCGCGGTCGTGGCGTCGCCCTTGGTGGCGATATCGACCAGCTCGACCGCCCGACCCGTCAGCTCGCAGAGCAGGTCCGCGACCTGCTGGGACTGGCCGCGCGCGAGCCGGCTGGCCCGGGTGCCGAGGCGCAGCGCGCGATCGGTAGAGGTGTGATTCACGTGGTAGTCAGCTCTTTCAATTACCGGCTTTGACGTTGACAGGCGATTATTCGACGGTGATCGTTCGCAGCCGGGCCGCGGACGACCGGACCTCGGGATCGACCGCATCGCCAAGGTTGCGCAGCGACTCCGGCAGATCGAACAGCGCCCGCAGCGCCTCGGCGTACGCGTCGCCGGACGGCGTACCGGCAACCTCACGGACCCGGACCGACGGCGTGTGCATGATCTTGTCCACAATCCGGCTGATCGCATATTCGATCTCCCCCATCGCCCGGTCATCGACATCCGGAATCCGTGATTTGAGCCGCTTGAGCTCGCTCTCCACGACCTCTCCGGCCTTGGCCCGTAGTGCGGCGATCGTCGGCGTGACGGCGGCGCTGCGCTGTTTGGCCAGGAAGTTGGCCACTTCGTCGTTGACCAGTACGTCGGCTTTGCCACCGTCGATCGCGACGTTGAGCTCGGCGGCACGCTGCTGGATCTGGGTCAGCCCGATATAGCTGACCTCGGGCAGTGCGATGGCTTCGTCGGCGACGTTCTTGGGCAGCGCAAGGTCGACCACGGTCAACGGCTTCGCCCGCGTCGTACCGACGGTTGCGGCGTGCACCGATGCGCGCGACGAACCCAACGCCGTGACGAGTACGTCGGCATCGCCCAGCCGGTCCGCGAGGTCGTCGATCGGCGCCGTCGTACCACCGACCTTGCCCGCGAGCTGCGCCGCCCGATCCTGCGATCGGTTGATGATCGTAATATCTTCGATTCCCTTGCGCTGCAAGGAATACGCCGCGAGGGTGGCCATCGCGCCGGCACCGAGTACGACGGCGCGTTTGCCGGTCAGGTCACCAATGTCGTGCGCCGCCAGGTCGACGGCCACCGAGGCGATATTGCGCCCGACCGCACTGAGCCCGAGCTCGGTTTGAATCCGCTTGCCGACCTTCAACGCGTGTTGCGACAGGGCATGCAGCTGACGGCCGACGCTCTTGCGGTCGGTCGCCTCGAGGTACGCCGTACGCAGTTGGCCGAGGATCTGCGGCTCGCCCACGACGAGCGAATCGAGCCCGCTCGCGACCCGAAGCGCGTGCTCAACTGCCTCTTCGGCGTAGTACACCTGGACATACGGCACAAGGTCGGCTGCGGTAAGTGTCATATGGCCGGCGAGCCATTCGATCACCGCGTCGAGTCCGCCGTGGAACTTGTCGACGTCGGCGTACACCTCGACCCGGTTGCACGTGGAAAGGATCATCGCCTCGTTCACCGACTCGGGTGTCAGCAGTGCGGTGAGCTCCTCGTCGAGCTGGCTAGGAGTGACCGAGGCGTTTTCGAGCAGGTCGACGGGGGTCTGCTTGTGGGTGAGCCCCACTATCAGAAAACTCAATTTGCCCCTCCAGGCGATACCGCTTCGCGCGCGGTCGTCGCGTCGTGATTGCCGGACTTGCGACGTTCGAGGAACGACAGGATCTGTAGTTCGCTCGCCAAGTCGACCTTCCGCACATCAATGTCGCACGGCACGGTCAATACGGCGGGCGCGAAGTTGAGGATGCTCGTCACACCGGCCGCAAGGAGCAGGTCGGCCACCTCCTGCGCCGCGAGCGCCGGGGTTGCGATCACACCGATCGGCGCGGTCAGCGATCCCACGACACCGCGCAATTCAGAGATGGACCGGATGCTCACCGCACCGACCCGCTCGCCAAGCCGGTCGTCGTCGATGTCGAATAGCGCGGCCACCCGAAAACCCCTGGCAGCGAGGCCGGCGTACCCGGCGAGTGCATGCCCGAGGTTGCCGAGCCCGACAATGACGACATCGCGGTGTTCGGTGACGCCGAGCACCTCGGCGATGCGGGCGCGCAGGTTGACGAGGTCATATCCGACCCCGCGGATCCCAAACGAGCCGAGGAAAGAAAGGTCTTTGCGCAGCTTTGCCGAATTGACGCCACAGACCCGCGCGAGCCCGTCAGAGGAGATGACGTCTTCCGAGTCGTCGAGGATGTCGTCGATCACTCGTAGATAGGTCGCCAACCGGCCGACGGTGGCCTCGGGAATCGTCCGACCACGTGCTTCTTGCGTTTGCCGCAAGGGCTGACCCGGTCGAAGGGTCCCGGCTGCCGGGACGCGTTCGACGGTAGACAACAGCAGGCTCCTGGAGGTGCGGTGGATCGGTGAGTTCATTGCGCGCAGCTATGGTTCGCGCATCGCTCAGGTTACCCGCTTGTGAACACTTGCACAAAGTCGCCTCTGCCGCCCGCGACTTCACACCCGCCGTCCGTCACTTAGTACGGCAACCGTCACTTGATACGCAAAATCCGCGAACTCGTTGCGTCGCCCTGGCGACTCGCGTGTTCTGCGGTTCGGACTCATGCGGGCTAGACACGAGAAGACTCGCTGCGAGACACGAGAAGACGCGCTGCTGGCGGGGCTACGCTTCGTCCTCGCCACTCACACAAATGTATGAATCCGCAGCGCTGATGGGAAATTCCGCTGCCGAACAGCACACCTGTGCGATTGATGCGCCGAATGGCGGGCTTTTCGTGATCGATGACCGGAGGTTGCGTGATCCGGTTCAGGTCAGGGCGTCGAGGGACGCGCGGAGTCGTTTTTCGTCGACGTCGAAGTAGCCGTGTTCCTTGCCGTTGATCAGCGTGACCGGCACCCGATCGCCGTACTCGGCTCGCAGTTCCGGATCGCGGTCGATGTCGACGTACGACGCAGTAAGGCCGTATGACGGAAGCACCCGCTCGAGTACCTCGCGAGCGACGGCACATAAATGGCAGTCCGCGCGAACCATCAGCTCCACGGTGGGTCTCATAGCTTGCCTGCCTCACTCGCGCGCAGCGCGTTGCGGCGTACCTTGCCGGTCGACGTGTGCGGCAGCGCGTCAATGAACTCGACAACGGTCGGCCGCTTAAACCGGGCTAGATCGCGTTCGGACCGATCAAGTACGGCCGCCTCGTCGAGCGCCGACCCGGCCTCTGAAGGCTCTCGAACGATAAATACCTTCACCGCCTCACCGGTCGCGGCGTGCGGTACGCCGACCGCTGCCACCTCCCGGACCCCGTCGAGCGACGCGACCACCTGCTCGACTTCTTTGGGGTAGACGTTGAAACCGCTGACCAAGATCAGCTCCTTGGCGCGGTCTACGAGGAATAGGTCACCGTCGTCGTCGGCGTACGCGATGTCGCCGGTCGCGAACCAACCTTCGGCGTCGGGCCCGTCGGCCGAATCGGGCCAATAGCCGACGAACACGTTGGCGCCGCGTACGACAATCTCCCCCGAGTCATGGTCGCTCTCGGGATCAGCGTTGTCGATGATCGAGCCGTCTTCGAGATCACGCAGCTCGATCTCGACGCCAGGCAACGCGCGCCCGATCGACCCGGGTTTGGGCAGTCCCCCGACCAGCGTGCTGGTGACTACGGGAGAGGTCTCGGTCAACCCGTATCCCTCCCAGATGGTCAGCCCGGCGACTTCGCGGAGCGTCTCAATCACGTCAGCGTCAAGCGGAGCCGCGCCCGATGACGCAATCCGGACGTTGGCAAATGCGGACGCGAGGAGTGCCGGGTCGCATGCCGCCCAGGCGGCGTACATCTGCGGCACGGCGAGGATATTGGTGACGCCCCGCTCGGCGATCACGTCCAGGCTGGGCACCGGGTGGAAGTCGTCGACCAGTACGCCGGTCGCACCGACCCATGCCACTTGGCACAGTCCCGAGCCGAGCCCGTAGATATGGAACGCCGGTACGCCGACGTAGAGCACGTCCTTCGCGTTCAGCGGCGGCGGTTGGATTCGGCCGAGCTGCTCGCGGTTGGCCATCAGGTTGCGGTGCGTGAGCATCGCACCACGCGGCGTACCAGTCGTGCCGCTGGTGTAGACCATTGTCGCCAGATCGTCACTCTCCACCGGCACTTGGCTGATCGACGGGGCGTGCTCGTCGAGCGCGATCCGGCGTACGTCGTCCGCGGTCAGGTATCCGGACACCGTCCCGGATAGGTCGCGCATCGCGGACAGTCCGTCGGCATCCAGCGCACCGACGACGACGGCCGCCGTACTGTCGGCAACGACGTGCCCCAATTCACGACGGCTGAATCCGGGGTTGGCCGGAACGGCCACCAGACCCGCGCGTGAGGCGGCGAAATAGGCCAGCGCAAATGGGATAGTCGTCGGCACGGCGATTACCACCCGGTCGCCCCTCGCGGCACCGAGCGCCTGCAATGCAGCGGCGACGCGGCCGACCCCTGCATCGAACAGCGTCCACGTCATGGATCCGTCCCGGTCGATGTATGCCGTGCGGCCCGGCGCGCTCACCGCGGCGCGAGTGACCAAGTCAGCCTGGGTGCGCACGTCGCTCACGTCTGTCGGATCGTCCGTCATAGCGTCCCCCTCGCGACTGCTCTGTTTCGGCCTTTAAGTATGCGTTGTGCGCGTCACAACGGCATCCCGGGGCTTGACGGGGCCGCGCAGGCCAGGGACAGTTAGTTCATTAACCGAACCACTACGTTCGATAATTGGATTTCTGATGACGACCACGCCCGTCCAAGAGCGCAACAGCTCCACCGTCAAGTCCTTCGCTGTGCTGGAACTGCTCGGCCAAGCCGGCGTACCGATGGCGCTGGCCGACATCGCCCGCGCGACCGACCTCAACAAGACGACCGCGCGCCGGTTCCTGGCCACCCTGTGCGACCTCGGCTACGTCGAACGACTCCCGGACGGCACCCACAAGCTCACCGCGCGGGTGCTGGACCTGTCTTCGATGTACTTCCGGACGACCGTGCTGCCAACCCACGCGATGCCGCACCTCGAGCGCTTCTGCCGCGACACGCACACCTCGACCAGCCTGGCGATCCTGGACCGCACCGAGACCGTCTACACCGCGCACGTGTCCGAACGCGAGGCGTTGAGCGTCGGCGTGCAGATCGGCACCCGGCTTCCCGCCCACGCCACTGCCGTAGGCAAAGTGCTGCTTTCGCAGCTCGCCGCGCCCGAGGTCGAGCGGCTGTACGCCGGCCACCCGCTCACCGCCCACACCAGCCGCACGATTACGACACTTCCCGACCTGGTCGGTGCGCTCGGCGAGATCCGGCGGCAGGGCTTCGCGGTCAGCGAAGAGGAATACGAGCCCGGCGTACGCGGCGCGGCCTGCGCCATGACCGCCGCCGACGGTTCGGTGATCGGCGCGATCAACGTTTCGGTGCGCACCGAAAATGTCGCCCGCATCGACTTCTACTCCGACATCCTGCCCAGGCTGCTGCGCACGGCGTACGACATAGCAGCGGACGCCGGCCGTACCGGCACCGCGTAACCACGGCAGCCGACCAAGACGACGTACCTCATCACCAATACTTAACAACAGTCCGAATACCGAACTCCGGGAGAAACCATGAGCGCACAACACATCGCCGATGACACCCGCGGCCAGAACTACTGGCAGGTCGACAGGGGCCTGCGCGAACTGCTGCCGCTGCGACTGGACAAAGCCGCACTCGATCACATCGAGCCGCATCTCGACCGCCTCGGCGAGCTTGCGGGCGGCCATCTCGACGAGCTGGCCGACGCGGCGGACAAGAACCCGCCGGTGCTGCACCCTCGCGATCGGTATGGGCGCGACGAGGAGTGGATCGAATACCACCCGGCGTACAAGGAGATGGAGAAGATCGCCTTCGGCGACCTGGGTATGCATGCGATGTCGCACCGCGCCGGCGTACTCGGACTGGACCGGCCGGCTAATGCCGTCGAGAAGTACGCCATCCAGTACCTCTTCGCGCAGGCCGAGTTCGGCATCCTGTGCCCGGTCAACGTCACCGACACCGCGATCTATCTCATCATCAAATACGGTAGCCAGGCGCTTCAAGACCGGCTGCTGCCGCGCATGCTCTCGACCGACACTGACACCTTCTGGCGCGGCGCGCAGTTCCTGACCGAGAGCACCGGCGGTTCGGACGTCGGCGCGCTCGAATCCGTCGCCGAGCCCCTCGATGTCGACGAAGATGGTGTAGAGCGTTGGAAGATCAGCGGCCAGAAGTGGTTCTGCTCGCACGCCGACGCGGACGCGTCGATCTTGATCGCGCGACGCAAGGACGGCGGACCCGGCTCGAAAGGCCTCGCGCTGTTCGTGCTTCCGAAGACGCTCGAGGACGGCACTCGCAACTCCTACCGGATCGTGCGGTTGAAGGACAAGCTCGGCACGAAGTCGATGGCCAGTGGCGAGATCGTGCTCGACGGCGCGGTTGCCTACCTGCTCGGCGATGCCGACAACGGCATCAAGCAGGCACTTGCGCAAGTCAACCTCTCGCGGCTCTCTAACGGCGTACGCGCGGCCGGCCGGATGCGTCGCTCGTGGAACGAGGCCATGGCCGTCGCCAAATCGCGCGAAGCGTTCGGCAACCCAATCCTGCAATACCCCATGCTGCGCCGCCAGCTGATGAAGATTCTGCTGCCGACGGAGCAGTCCGTGTCGATGATTATGTACACCGCGGCCGCGATGGACCACGGCGAAGAGGACCTTCTGCGAATCCTTACACCGCTGATGAAGCTTCGCGCCTGCCGCGACGGTTTCGCGGTCGCCAGTACCTCGATGGAGGTCCGCGGCGGTAACGGTTACATCGAGGAGTGGGCCAACGCGCGCATCCTGCGCGACGCGCAGCTCGGCACGATCTGGGAGGGCACCGCCAACGTCAACGCGCTCGACGTCATCACACGGGCCGCCGGCAAGGACAACGCGCACCACACCCTCGCCGACAAGCTGCACATCGAGCTCAAGCACCCCAACATCCCGGGCGACTTCCGCGAGGAGCTGTCCTCGATTCTCACGCGCGCCGTCGACTCGATGGACCGGTGTGTTGGCGATCCGGAGCTCGAGGAGCACTACCGCACCGTGTCGGGGCTGTTCTATCACGTCGTGAGCGCCGTACTGCTGGCCACCGAGGGCGCCGAGATCGCCGACCGCACCGGCGATGCCCGCCGGCTGCTCCTGGCACGACAGGTCGTCAAGCACCGCATCGAGACCGCCGACCCATTCGCCGCCCAGCATGATCCCGCGGATATCGAGATCACCGACATCCTCATCTCCGGAGAGCCGGTCTCGCTGGAGAAGGCCACCGTGCTGATCGGCGCCTAAGTACGCCGGCGGTACATAGTTCACTGCGCGGCCCCCGCATATGGCCCAATAGTCGCCCGGGGCGCGCGTACGCCTTGCGCGCGACGAGCGTGCCGACAACGGTGCAGTACGTGAATGGCACGCCCTCTGCGGTGCGCTGCGCCCCAGGCTGCAAGCTCTGGAACGGCGGGATACTGAACTGATATGGGATGGGCCAGATCGAACCGTTCGACCGGGCTGTCACGGCCAACAGTTCAGCGATCGATGGCGGCCATGCTCGCTTCGCTGTGCCGTTCGCCTGCGGCCGGTTTGAGGTTGTCGAGTCGTTGGAGTTGGTCGTCGGCGAGTTCGATGCTGTCCGCGGCGGTGTTCTCCTGGACGCGGGCGACTCGGCGGGTGCCAGGGATCGGGGCGATGTCGTTACCTTGGGCCAGCAGCCACGCCAGCGCGATCTGGGCCGGTGTCGCATCGGCCTCGGCGGCAACAGCCTGAACTTCATCAACGATGCGCAGGTTGCGTTGGAAGTTCTCCCCGATGAAGCGCGGGTTGTCCTTGCGCCAGTCGTCGTCGGGGATGTCATCGACGCTGCGGATCTGGCCGGTGAGGAAGCCGTGGCCGAGTGGAGAGTAGGGAACGAAGCCGATACCCAGCTGGCGTAATAGCGGCAGCAGCTCAGCTTCGGGGTCGCGGGTCCACAGTGAGTACTCGGTTTGCAGCGCGGCGAGCGGGTGGACGGCGTGGGCGCGGCGGATCGTGGCAGGGCTGGCCTCGGACAAGCCGATGTGCAGGACCTTGCCCTCGCTCACTAACTCCGACACAGCGCCGATGGTGTCTTCGATGGGGGTGTTCGGGTCAACCCGGTGTTGGTAGTACAGGTCGATGTGGTCAGTGCCCAGCCGGGTCAGGGAGCCCTCGACCGCGGTACGGACGTTCGCGGGGCTGCTGTCGGTGACACCGGGCCCGCCGCCGGAATGGGAGACGAGGCCGAACTTGGTGGCGATCACCACCTGGTCGCGGCGATCTTTGATCGCCCGGCCAACAATTTCCTCGCTGTGGAACGGACCGTATACCTCGGCGGTGTCAATATGGGTAACGCCCACATCGAGAGCGCGGTGGATGGTGCGGATCGACTCGGCGTCGTCCAGCCCGCCGCCGCTGGTGTACGTGCCGGCCATCGTCATCGTTCCGAGACCGATCCGGGAGACGTCCAGCCCACCCAGAGAGACATGTTTCATCAGAAACTCCTTTGTCGTTGCTTCGAGTTCTAGGTAACTCGTCGTCGACGGCGTGAAGAAGTCACTGCTTGTGGGTGTACTGCCAGCCCACCCCTTGCCGCCGCGTCTGCATCTAGTCTGGAGGGGTGGACAACCGTGATGAGATCAAGGCCTTCCTCACCTCCCGTCGTGCCAAGATCACCCCCGAGCAGGCCGGACTGGCGCACTACGGTCGCGCGCGGCGCGTGCCAGGTCTGCGCCGCAGCGAGGTCGCCGACCTCGCCGGCGTCAGCGTCGAGTACTACGCCCAACTCGAACGCGGCAACCTCGCCGGCGCATCCGACAGCGTCCTCGACGCGCTCAGCCGAGCGCTACACCTCGATGACGCCGAACGCGAACACCTGCTCGATCTCGCCCGTGCCGCCAGCCCCGCACGTCGCCCCCAGGCGCCACCGGCGGCCCGCCAGCTCCGACCGAGCGTGGCCCGCATCCTCGATGGCATGACCGAGGTGCCCGCCTACGTCCGCAACGGACGCCTAGACGTTCTCGCCGCGAACCCTCTGGCCCGGGCGCTCTACGCGCCGGCGTTCACCGATCCCGCCCGACCCGCTAACTTCGCCCGGTTCACCTTTCTCGACCCGCACGCCCGAGTGTTCTTAATCGACTGGCAGCTAGCCGCAGACGACACCGTGGCCACGCTACGCACCGAAGCCGGCCGCGACCCCTACGACAAGGCACTGACCGACCTGGTCGGTGAACTGTCCACCCGCAGCGACGACTTCCGGACACGCTGGGCCACCCACGACGTCCGCCTGCACCGCAGCGGTGTCAAAAACATCCAGCACCCGGTCGTCGGCGAACTGCACCTGTCGTACGAAGCGATGGACCTGCCCGCCGACCCTGGTCTATCCCTGATCGCGTTCAGCGCGCAGGCCGGCTCAGCGAGCGACGACGCACTACGTGTCCTCTCCAGCTGGACCGCCACCCATCCAGTCGACACCGCGGCCACTCCCACGCCCGGCTGAAGTCACACCGGTCCACGAACCGCCCGAACCCAAGTCAGCTACGCACTCGCGACGACCCCACGAGCGCTGCCCATCGGTCTAACTGGGCTACCCGTTGGTTTAATTGGTGGCGCGGCGCAGCGTCACGGTGGCGGCCGCAGTGACGACCAGCAGAACCGCCGTGCCCAGTAAACAGGCACGCAGGCCGGGCAGGAAGCTGGCCTGTCCGGCGATGACGGCGCCATAGACGGCGACGCCGAGCGCGCCGCCCATCTGTCGGAAAGTATTGAGTACGCCGCTCGCGGTGCCTGCTCGGGATATCAGGACGCTGTCGATCAGTAGCGAGGTGACCGGCGGGACAGTAAACGATCCTCCGACGCCGACCGGAATCATCAGGACGGCAACCAGGATCGTCGGCGTATCGCCAGGGACAGTGCATAGCAACACCAAGCCGGCTGCCATGCACAGTTGACCGCCGAGAATGGGCACGATCCGGCCGAAGCGGACGACCGTTCGCGCCACGACGGGGTTGAGCAGCGCGACCAGAGCGCTCATCGGGAGGAACAACAGCCCGGTCTGCAGCGGTGAGGCGCCGCGCAGTTGTTGGAAGTACAGGCTTTGCACAAACACGACGCCGTAGAAGCCGACCATGTTGATGAACGCCGTTAGCAGCGCAATACTGACCGTGCGGGAGCGGAACATATTCAGTGGCACCATCGGGTTACGGCCGCGTGCTTCGGCAACAAGGAAGCACGCGAAAGCGGTTGCGCTGATGACGAACGCCGCGACCACGGCCGTGCTGCCGTAGCCCAGTTCACCTCCCGCGATGATGGCGTAGGTCAGCGATGCGAGCGCAAGCACGGCACAGACTTGGCCGGTCCAGTCGAAGTGGGCTACCCGACGCGGGGAAGGCGCGACCCGCGACAGCACGAAGATCGCTGCCACCCCGACAGGCAAGTTCAGGAAGAAGATGAACCGCCAATCGAACTGTGCCAACGCACCGCCCAGGACCGGTCCGGCCGCCAAAGCCACCGATCCACCCATCGCCCAATAGGCGATCGCCTTCGACCGTCGGCGTGGGTCGTCATAGGCCTCGCGGATCAACGCCAGCGAGGTAGGTGTCACCAGCGCAGCGCCGAGGCCCTGCACGATCCGCGCGCCGACCAGCAGAGCGAGCGAGGGTGCAAGACCGCACGCAGCCGAGGCGAGGACGAAGACCACCATGCCGGTCCGGTACGCGCTACGCGCGCCCACTCGATCGGAGAACGTCCCGGCAAACAGCAGCAGCGCCGAGAAACTTAGCGTGTACCCGGTCACCACCCACTGAAGACCCGTCAGGCCGCCACCTAGATCACAACGGATGTTCGGCAGCGCGACATTGACCACTTGAGCGTCCAGCGATACGACGAAGAATCCGAGCATCGCCACAGCCAACGAAGCACGCGCACGGATCGCGGGACCCGCCGATGCGACCGGAGCCGGGACGAGCAATCCACGATCAGACAACGGAACCGGCCGCCGACAACACGCCACCACCTGGAATACCAGCAATTGACCTTGTACACATGACTGCAGTCAATGCGTCTTTGAACGCGTGAGGAAGCGGCTGTCATTACACGTACTGCCAGCACCCCCTCGTGACCGCCTGGCGATAGGGTCGTGGACGGGAATGGCCGGATCGCTGCCCATTTCCCGTCCGCACCGGATCGACGCTCACCCATCCAGGCGGCCCCACGGGCCGGAAATTGCCTTCCTGCGGCACCATTTCCGTAGCCCCGCGGATGTCCACCGGCGCCGGATCGTGTCGCATACACTCGTGACACGACAGCGCCAGTACGACGACGAGGGAGGTCAGCGCCATGGGACGGTTACGCGCCGCGATCGCCCCCAAGGGACGCGCATCGGATGCCAAGAAGCGTTCCCGCGCGGCGGGCGTCGCATCCGCGGCCGCCGCGGAGGTCGAGGCCGCGCTCGAGGTTAAGACCGATCCCACGGCCGCAGCCTTCTTCGACGTCGACAACACGATGATGATGGGCGCGTCGATCTTCCACTTCGCCAAAGGGCTGGCTGCACGCAAGTTCTTCACCACCCGCGACGTGGCCAGCATGGTGTGGCAGCAACTTAAGTTCCGGATCGTCGGCGCCGAGGACCACGACGACATGCAGTCCTCGCGGGATCGGGCACTCGAGTTCGTGAAGGGCGTCGACGTCACCGAGCTGGTGCGCCTCGGTGAGGAGATCTACGACGAGTCGATGGCCGACAAGATCTACCAGGGCACCCGGGCGCTGGCTCAGCTGCACCAAAGCGCGGGACAACGTGTTTGGCTCGTGACCGCGACCCCGGTCGAGCTGGCCGGCACGATCGCGACCCGGCTCGGCCTGACCGGCGCGCTCGGCACGGTCGCCGAACAGAAGGACGGCAAATACACCGGACGACTGGTCGGCGAGATGATGCACGGGCCGGCCAAAGCCGAGGCGATCAAGGCGCTCGCCGAGCGCGAAGGTCTGGACCTGTCACGGTGCACGGCGTACAGCGACTCGGTCAACGACATTCCTATGCTGTCCCTGGTCGGTACCGCCGTCGCGGTCAACCCGGATGCGGACCTGCGCAAAGAGGCGATCTCACGCGGCTGGGAGATTCGTGACTTCCGCACCGGACGCAAGGTCGTCAAGGCCGGCGCGGCGACGACCCTCGCCGGCGGAGTGCTTGCCGGGCTGGTGCTCGCGACGATCGGCATCCGCCGCAAGATCGTCGCCGACCGGCGCCGAGCGGACGAGCAAGCACGTCCCCTGATCTACCGGAAGATCCCTTTGCGCTGGAGAAGCAGACTGTAGATCGACTGCTGAATTGTCTCGCGGATCTGGTCGGTGAGGTTGAAGACAGTCATCGGGTCCTCGGATGCCTCTGCCCCGTAGGACGCAGTCTCGATCGGCTCGCCGAACTCGATCATCCATTTGCTCGGCAGCGGGATCACGCCGAGCGGACCGAGCAACGGAAACGTCGGTGTGACTGGGAAATACGGAAAACCGAGCGCCCTCGCGAGCAGCTTGATGTCGCCGATCATCGGATAGGTCTCCTCGGCGCCGACGATCGACACCGGAATAATGGGCACGCCGGTCTTCATCGCCGACATGACGAATCCGCCGCGGCCAAAACGCTGCAGTTTGTAACGCTCGGACCAGCCCTTGCCGACGCCTTTGAAACCCTCGGGAAACACGCCCACCAGCTCGCCGCTGGTCAACAGCCGTTCGGCGTCCGGCGCGCAGGCCAACGTATTACCGGCCTTGCGGGCGAGTTGGCCGAGGACCGGCGTGGTAAACACGAGATCGGCGCCGAGCAGCCGCAGGAACCGGTGTTCGGGAAGTTCGTCGTGGATGCCCGTCCACAGCATGAGAGCGTCGAGCGGGATCGTGCCGGAGTGGTTGGCGACCAGGAGCGCGCCACCGTCGGTCGGTACGTTCTCAATGCCGATGCAGTCGACGCGAAACCACTTCTGGTAGAGCGGTCGCAGCGCCGGCACCATCAGCGAGTCGGACAGGTCCTTGTCGAACCCGAACTCGTCGACCTCGTAGTCACCGGCGATCCGGCGACGTAAGAACGCCGCCACCTGGGACAGAGCATGCTCGAGACCGCCACCTTGGGATGCTTCGTTGTCGACTGGGTGCCCGAGACCCGGGTCATCGCGGTAGCCGGGGTTGATTGGGATTACTTTGGCATCGGTCATGCGCCGGCCCCCGCCCGCGACGAGCGGCCGGATAGTCCACGTTCGACAAGCCGAAGGGTCGACGTGGGTTGCAATCCGCGGCCCTGGATGTAATCGGCAAAGGCGTCCGCGGTGGTGTGACGTGGGACGAACCCGAGCACATCCTTCATCCGCGAGACGTCCATGACCCGCCCGAAGTTGAGAAATCGCATTTGTTCGGGCGAGAAATCTGCTAGCCCGAGCCGCCTGATCGCCCTGCCGACGAACCGCGCCGCAGGCGGTAGCACCGGCACCGACAGCCGTCCGGCGCGCCGGATCGCCTGGGACAGCAGCAAAACACCGTCGCCAGCGACGTTGGTGACGCCACGGACGCGGTCGTCTTCGCTCACCGAAACCTGGCGTAACAGCTCGACGGCGTCGTCCTCGTGCACAAGCTGAAGGCGAGCGTCGTACCCAAGAACGGTCGGTACGACCGGCAGCGCGAAATAGGACGTCAAGATGGAGTCGATCTTGGGACCGATGAAGTTGCTGAACCGAAGCACGGACACCGAGACATCTGGCCGTCGCCGTCCAAACCCGCGAACGTAGGCCTCGATTTCCGTAGCGTCTTTGGCGAATCCCGACCTAGGCACCGACTTGGGCTGCATGTCCTCGGTGAACAACGCCGGGTCGCGAGGGCTCGCGCCGTACACCGCGCTGGTCGACTTGACCACGAGTCGGCGTACGGTCTCGGACTTCTGACACGCCGCGAGAAGCTGCATGGTCCCGATGACATTGAGCTCTTTCATCGGGATGCGACCACCGTCGCTGGCCGGCGTGGACGAGATGTTCATGTGCACCACCGTGTCGACACCAGCCGCCGCTATCACCTTGCCGATAAGCGGGTTACGGATGTCGGCGCGGACAAACTCGGTGCGACCTATTCCGCCGTGCCCGGCGCGGGTCGGTGGCACCGAGTCCACGCCAATCACCCGCTCGATCGATGGATCGGCAGCCAGAGCCTGCGCCAGTCGACCTCCGAGGTATCGACTGACGCCAGTCACCATTACTACTCGCGGCGACATTTATGGGCTCCAGTTCAGACCGGGTTCGCGTCTAGCGGTGGTTACTTCTTGTTGCGACGCTGCACGCGTGTGCGCTTCAGAAGTTTGCGGTGCTTCTTCTTCGCCATCCGCTTGCGACGCTTCTTTATTACCGAACCCATAAAAATCCTTAGTTGGAGCCTAGGTAGTTAACTGGTCGAGTTTAACGTCTGGACCAAAGACGGGCGACGCCGCATGCGGTTATGCCGTCTCGATGAACGCCGAATCGAGGTATTCGTGCACGGCGCGCTCCGGCACCCGGAACGAGCGTCCGACGCGTACAGCGGGAAGTTCTCCGCTGTGCACGAGCCGGTAGACCGTCATCTTCGAAACACGCATCAACGTCGCGACCTCGGCGACGGTCAAGAAGTCGACCTTCGCCATCCGTTGCGACTGCTCTGTGTTTGCACTATCTTTCATCGTCGACTTGGTGGTCGATTTCTTGCTCTGCGCGGCATGACCTTTCTTGGCCTGCTGGTCAGCGGACATAGTTCACCTATTCCTTCGGCACGTGTCGCCCGCTGGCTTCCCCACCCGCGGCATGACACGCACGTGCTTGTTGCAGCCTAGCGTGACTACTGTGACTAATAGAAGTGAAGACTGTGTGATCGACACGACTTCGTAATACTGGACTTATCTCCCGCAGTTAGATAATGGCCCCGATTTTGGTGCGACGCCACAAGCGCACCACTCGTTTCAGGCTTTATTACCCAGTTCGACCGACCGATCGCGCGCCGCGTGCACGGCGGCCGAGATGATGTCGCGCAGTCCGCGTTCCTCGAGTACGTCGACCGCGGCGGCCGTCGTACCGCCCGGAGAGGTGACCGCCGCGCGCAGGCCCGCAGCGTCGTCCCCCGAATCACGCAACATGACCGCGGCGCCGAGCGCCGTCTGCACGACCAAGTCCCGCGCAACATCCCGCTCAATGCCGACGGATGTGGCGGCGTCGATGAGGAGCTCGGCAAGAAGGAAGAAATACGCCGGGCCGGTACCGGATACGGCCGTCACCGCGTCGAGCTGGTTCTCGGGAAGCTGCAGAACGACGCCGGTGGTGGCCAAGATTCGCTTGGCAATATCGAGGTGCTCTTGGTCGGCCTTCGCGCCCGGCGCGACGACCGCAATACCCTGCCCGACAAGCGCGGGCGTATTGGGCATGACCCGCACGACCGGGGTCCGGTCAAACGTCGCCTCAAACGTCGACGTAGCGACACCGGCGGCAACCGAGATGACCATGTGCCGGTCGGTGATGTGCGGCGCCAACGACTCGATAACCTCCGGCACCACCTGCGGCTTCACCGCGATCACGATGATATCGGCGCGGTCGGCCAAGTCCTCGAAACCGCACGAGCGAATGCCGTATGTGTCCCGAAGGTACTGCGCACGCTCAGGATGGGTCTCGCAGACGACGACCTGAGCGGTGTCGATAGCGGTGTCGCGCAGCAGGCCCGAGATGAGCGCCTCGGCCATCTTGCCGCCGCCGACGAACCCGACCACATTGTGCTTTGCTACCACTATTGCTCCTCGTGCATCTTCGGTACCGGATGAAGTGTCTCGCGCGGATAGTGACGTCGAAGCCCCTTGGCGAAGGCCAGCATCGCGGTCGGCCGGTCGGCCAGCCGCCGGCCGAGGTAACGATGCCACTGCTCGCCGTATGGCACATAGACCCGCACCGGGTAGCCGGCCGCAACGAGTCGGCGTTGCAGCGCGGCGTTGACACCGTGCAGCATTTCGAATTCGAAGCTGTCCCGCGTCCGCCCGTGCCAGGCGGCCCGTTCCTTGGCGATCGTGATCAGGCGCAGATCGTGGGTACCGAACACGGGATAGCCCTCGCCCGACATCAACAGGTTCATGCACCGCACATAGGACTTGTCGATCTCGGCCCTCGACTGGTAGGCGACGGACTCCGGTTCGTCGTACGTGCCCTTGGTCAGTCGCACCCGATAGCCGGGCCCGGCAAGCTCGGCGATATCGCCTTCGGTGCGTTTCAGGTATGCCTGTACGACGACGCCGATGTCAGGGAAATCGGGCCGCAGTCGGCGCAGGATGTCGAGCGTGCCGTCGACGTACTGGTGCGTATGCATTTCCAGCGTCACGCGGGTGCCTGCCTCCCGCGCGGCCTCGCAGATGAGCCCGGCATTGTCGTATGCCGTATGCCGGTCGAAGACCTGGCCGACCGCGCTCAGCGGCAACGCGGCCTCAACGGAGCCGGCCAGCCCCTCGACCGCGAGCCTACGAAGCATCTCCGCGTAGTTGTTGGTGACCCGTGCCGCGCCGTCCCGTTCAACGATCGGGTCGGCCAGATATTCCAGCGATATTCGCAATCCCTGCGTCGACAAGCTACGCGCGACATCAATCGCTGCCTCGAGATTTTCACCCGCCACGAATCTGCGGATCACCCCTTGCGCGAACGGCGCCTCGCTGAGCACTCGTTGAACGGCGCTGTTATCAGCAGCATCTCGAATCGCGGACCGGAACATTGCCCTAGGTTAACCGTAGTTCTCGGCGCAGAATCTTGCCGCTGGCGTTCTTCGGGAGTTCGTCGACGATCTCGACGAACCGCGGATACTTGTAGACCGCCATCTGCGCCTTGCAAAACTCCTGGATCTCCGCTGCGGTCGCCGTCTTGCCCTCGGCCAGGCTGACGACCGCCTTGACCGTCTCGCCGCGGTAGTCGTCCGGCACGCCGACCACGGCCGCTTCGCGCACGGCAGGATGCGAGTAGAGGACATCCTCGACCTCTCGCGGCCACACCTTGAACCCGGACGCGGAGATCATGTCCTTCATGCGGTCGACAATGTAGAACCAGCCATCCTCATCCATCATCCCGATATCGCCAGTATTGATGCAACGCGGGCGCGGCATCGCCTCGGCGGTGGCCTCCGGCAGTTGCCAGTAGCCAGCGATGACGCCTGGACCTTCGACCTGCAACTGCCCGACAACACCGGGTGGCAGCGGAACACCCTGATCATCAATCACTCGCGCCATCGTATTGAAGACCGGCAGCCCGACACTGATCGCGTTAGACGCCGGGTCGATCGGTGCGCGCATCCCAATCGGGACGGTGTGGGTGCCAGCCGACGACTCCGTCATGCCGTAACCGATCTGGATGTATTTGCCGAACTTCTCCTCGAAGTCAGCGACGATCTGCGGCGGCACCGGCGCCCCTCCCGAAGCGATTTGACGCATGCTCGCCAGATGTTCGCGCTTCACCGATGAATTGTTGAGCCATGCGATAAAGATCGTGATCGGTCCGGTCGTGAGGGTGAGCCGTTTGTCGCGGACTTCTTCGGCGCCGACGATCGGGTCGAATCGAAACGTCATGGCGATCGGGATTCCGGCGTACATGCCGACGAACAGGTGGTTGATCAATCCGGTGAGATGGAAGAACGGGGCGACGGCGTAGACCGCGTCGGTCGGCGTGATCTGGTTCCACATCACCTTGTTCTGGGCGGCGAAGATGAGGTTGCGGTGAAGCAGCATCGCTCCCTTGGGTTCGCCCGTCGTACCGGAGGTGTAGCAGAGCCCAGCGAGGTCCTCCGGATCAATCTGCGGAGCCGGTGGGGCCACGCCGCGGTAACGCTCGATGAACTCCTCAAGATCCGATCCACCGGTCGCTACGTCGACCGACTTGCCGAGGACGCGCTGGTCGTTACGGGTCTGGTAACGCAGTTCGCTTGTCGTCAGTACTAGAGCCACGTCCGTGTCGGGCACTACTTCGGCGGCGACGTCGTACAGGCTTTGTAAGCACACCAGGGCTTTCGCGCCGGAGTCCTTGAGCTGGTAGGCGAGCTCGCGCTGCCGGTTCATCGGGTTGATGGTCACTATTGCCGCGCCAACCTTGAACACCCCGATCATCGCGATCAAGAACTGCGGGATGTTTTGTAGATAAAGCGCAACCCGGTCGCCCTTGACGATCCCGTGGTCGGTCAGCCCTGCGGCCACGGCATCGCTGGCAGCGTCGAGCTGCGCCACCGACATATCGAAGTCGAAGTAACGGACGATAGTGGCGTCGGGGTCGCGGGCGACCGTCGCGGCGAAGACCTCCGCCAGGTTGGCGTATTCGGGCTCAAATCCGCTCGGATAGCTTGCCGGGTAGCGCTTCAACCAGGGACGTTCATCCGTGGACACCGGATCGGTCATTCGGGGCTATACCTCATCTTTTGGTGCGATCTTTTGGTGTGACTGTGTCCCGGCGAGTTGGGTTCGGGCTAAGCAGTTGTATCACGCAACTCGCGGCGCAAGATTTTGCCGGTCGTTGTCTTGGGAAGCTCATCCATGATGATGACCTCGCGTGGATACTTGTATGCCGCCATTTGCGCCTTGCAATAGGCAACCAGCTCATCCGGGCTCGCTTGGACACCCCGCTTCAAGCTCACGAACGCGCGCACGGTCTCGCCACGATACTCATCCGGCACGCCGACCACCGCCGCTTCACGCACCGCATCGTGACCGTAAAGCACATCCTCAACCTCCCGTGGCCAGACCTTGTAACCAGATGCCGAGATCATGTCCTTCTTGCGGTCGACAATGTAGAACCAGCCCGCAGTGTCCATAAAACCGACGTCACCGGTGTTGAGGCGGCCACCCGGCAGTGCTCGTTCGGTTTCCTCGGGTTTACCCCAGTACGCCGGCACGATCTGCGGGCCCTCGATCTGAAACTCGCCTACTTCGCCAACAGGTAAGACCGCCCCGTCCTCCCCGACAATCCGCACGATCGTGTTGTAGATCGGTACGCCGATGCTCAGCGCGCCCGACTCGGGGTCGACCGGCGCCGGCCGCTCGAGCGGCGCTATGTGCGCCGGAGACGTGGACTCGGTGAGCCCGTAGCACGGGTAGATATGTCGGCCGAACTTCTCCTCGAAGTCGTTCGCAACCTTCGGCGGAATGGGCGCCCCGCCCGAGTAAATCACCTTCAGTGACTCCAGCTGTTTCGCCGTAGTCGACTCGTTGTTCATCATGCTGATGAACGCCGTAATGGCTCCAGTCGTCGTCGTACATTGGTGTTCTTCGATGAGCTCGGCGGTCACAACCGGATCGAACCGGTACCCCAGTACCAACGTCATCGGCGTCAAGAATGCCGCGCCGATATGCGCAATGAGACCCGTGACGTGGAAGAGCGGCGCCACGGCGAACACGATGTCATCGCGCGTCCAGCCACTCCAGTCACGAAATCCGCGCGATGCGAACAGCATGTTGGAGTGCGTGTTGATCGCGCCCTTCGGCTCCCCCGTCGTACCCGACGTGTAGGTCAGCACTGCCGGGTCGTCCAGGCGGAGTCCAGGGTCTGCCGCCTGCTGGCCGTCGTACGCCGCCATGAACTCGACCAGGTCTTCGGTGCCGTCACTACGGACCCGCGTCGAACCGCCAAACACCCGCGAATCGTTGCGGGACTGGAAATCCAGCTCGCTGGTGGTGAGCACGATCTCAACCGCCGAGTCCGGCACGACGGCGTTTGCGACCTCTGCATAGAGCGACTCGTGGCAGATCAGAGCCCGCGCACCGGAGTCGCCAAGGAGGTAGGTCAACTCACGCGACCGGTTCATCGGGTTGATGGCGACGACTATCGCTCCCGCTTTCCAAATGCCAACCATGCCGATGATGTACTGCGGAACGTTTTGCAGATATAGAGCCACTCTGTCGCCCTTGACGATGCCTCGATCCTGGAGGCCGGCAGCGAGCGCATCCGTCAGCCGATCGAAGTCGCCGTACCGGATTTCGCCGTCGAAGTACTTGATCGCAGCGAGGTCAGGATGCGCCGCCGCCGAAGCACGCACCGCCTCAAGCACCGACTGGTATTCGATCTCGATGTCCTGCGGCTGACCCCCGTCGTACAAGGCGAGCCACGGGCGCGCTTCGTAGGGGTCCGGCGCCTCGTTGCCTGTCATCGCTACTTTGCCTCCTTCTCCACGGCCACTTCCGGCCCCGTGTATCGCATCGCGTCGAGGCTTATGGCGACGCAGCGATGCGCGATCTGCTCGGGACTGAGCTCTCCCTCGGAGTTGTACCACTGCCCCGTCGCGATGCACATCACCGATACCGCTCGCACCGCCTCACGGGGATACCGGACCGCGAACGCACCGCTTTGGATGGCGGCGAGCACGTCTTCCTCAATTCGTCGTTCGAGATCGGCTCTGCGGCGCTTGATGACGACGCGGTTCTGTGGTGTGAGGCTACGCATCTCGGTCGAACCGATGGACACTTGCGCGATCCAATGCATGTGCGACAGCGCGAGCGTCTCGACCTGGAGCTTGAACCGCTCGACCGGATCGTCGCCGCCCTCGGCGTACGCCGCTGCGCCGCGCCACTCGAGCTCGTCCATGGTGAAGCTCATGGCCGCGAACAGCATCTCCTGCTTGCCGGCGTAGTGGTGATAGATGCCAGCGACCGAAAGACCGCAGCGGCGCGCGATGTCACGAACCGTCGCACCGTCGTACCCGACCTCGTTAAACGCCTCGACCGCCGCGGCGAGCACCGGATCGACCGGGCTCGGACCGTATGTGCGCCATGAGGCATGGGTGTGGACGGCCCGAGTCGTTGGCATGTAGCAACCGTACGAGCGCTCGGTCGGTGAGTCAATCTGCCCGGAGTGACTTTGTACCCCACCGTCCGTCACGTATGGCTGCCGATCCGTCACTAATGTCCCGCCGTCCGTCACTAATGTCCCGCCGTCCGTCACTCCTGCACCCTCACGTTTCGACCCGGGTTGCGCTGCAGGCAGGCCGAACACACGCAGCGGCGCTTCGGATGGCTTCGGTTACCCGTCAAGACCGCTCGCGCACAACTCGCGGACGATCGAAGGCGCTGACCGTGGGCACTTTCCGGCGGATCGCCGGGCGCGAACTCACGGATAGCGGCACACATATTACGAATCGGCAACAGTTCGCAAGACCAGGACTACACCCGCGAAACTGTCGGCACCTCCTCATACAGTCGAACGTACGAACTAGCAACTCGGGATTGTTTCGGGAGGTGAACCGTCACGACCGACTACATGAGCCCACGCGAGCAACTCGCCACCGCCCGGCGCGACCTCGACGACGCGCTCAGCGCCTACCTCAAGACGGCGACTCCCGCGGTCCTGTCCGGACTCGGACCCCAAGGCGCGCTGGATTCGACCCGCGACTTCGAGACAGTCCGTAACCGGATCGCGCTCGCCGACCACGCCCACGTCGCGGCGTTGGACGCCACGCACGCCGCCACCCTGTTCGCGCGGCCCACCACCGCCACCCTCCTCGCGCTGACGCTACGAATCACGCCCGCCGAAGCGCGGGCCCGCGTCCGCGCCGCCGAAAACTTAGCGCCGCGGATCGCGTTCACCGGGCAGGCCATGGCACCGCTGCGGCCGGTCCTCGCGAAAAAACAAGCAGACGGCACCGTCACGCCCCCGCAAGCCGGACGGATCCTGCACCACCTCGAGGCGTTCGAGAAGAACCCCCGGATCGGCACCGCACAGATCGAGCAGGCCGAACAGATCCTCACCGACCTCACCAACACCCTCGGACCCGCCGACCTCGATACCGCCGCCGCCCGGATCCTCGACGTCCTCGACCCCGACGGCGACCCGCCATCGGACGCCGAACAGCAGCGCCGCCGCGCACTGACCCTCACCCGGGACGGGAAAATCACCGGACGACTCACACCCGCAGCGTGCGCGAAACTGCAGGCCTTAATCGACCCGCTCGCCGCGCCCCGACCCACAGGCGAGTCCGGGCCCGACCCGCGCACCGGTACCCAACGCCGCCACGACGCGTTGGAGGCGATCTGCAACCGGCTCCTCGACACCGGTCAAGTGCACGGTAAGGCCGGCACCCGGGCGACGGTCATCGTCACCATGAACGCCGACCACCTCATGACCCAGTGCGGATACGCCACCAGCACCCACGGTCAACGGATCCCGGTACGGGATTTGCTGCGGGAGGCGGCGGACCTGAAAATCATTCCCGCGGTCCTCAACACCAACGGCGTGCCGCTATTCCTGGGACGGGCGAGGCGGCTCGCGTCCGCGAGCCAGTTCCACGCCCTCATCGCCCGAGACGGTGGATGCAGCTTCCCCGGCTGCGACCTACCGCCCGAATGGTGCGACATCCACGAGCGCCGTGAGGCGCTGATCGATCGAGTGGAGGTGAGAGACCACCACCATTGCCCTGTCGTAGCAGGGTGATTGAAGCTAAGGGGCAG
>NZ_PVUE01000018.1 GCF_003003235.1 Antricoccus suffuscus | reverse complement strand
ACCGCTAGCAGTGCTACTCGGCAACGGTGGAGGCATACGTACTCGGGCCTCAGGTACGTCCCGCGGCTCAGTGATCACGAGTGTTGGGCAGTATTCGAGGAACTCGTCTCACGCAGCGCCGCGGTCACACTATCGACACCGACGACGCGGACCTGATTGCGGTGGCAGCAGACTTCGGGCTGCGCGTGTTCTAACTTCATGCCCGCGAGGCGCGGGGCGGTTATTCCACTGCTAAATCTCGGACGACTTGGTGGAGGGGGAGCGCGTTGGCGGCGGCGCGGACGTGCCGACCGGCGGCCTTGGTGTAGATCTGCGTAGAGCTCAGTGAGGCGTGTCCGAGTAGGTCCTGGACGACGGTGGCGCTTTCGCCGATACCGATCAGCTGCATCGCGACCGTGTGACGAAAAGCGTGCGCGGCCGCACCGCCGGGTAGCGGAACGCCGGCGCGAGTGAACCACCTACGGACGTGGTGGTCGAGGGCGGCGGTGGTCAGCGGATCCAGCCGACCGTTAAGGAAGAGCGGGTCCTTCTTGCGGGCTCGTTTGCCGGTCCGGGTCTCGCGGGTGACGAGATAGGCGTGCAGGATGGTCACCAGGTCGTCGCTGAGTGGGCAGTCGCGGGTGACGCTACCTTTGCCGAGAACCCGGATATAGGGCTCCTCGCCGTCGAGGACGAGATCACCGACCGTGAGGGCACAGATTTCACCGGCGCGGGCCGCGGTGCCGGCGAGGACCGCCGCCAGGGCAAACTCGCGTTCGGGCCAGGGATCGCGGGCGTTCGGGTCAGACTCGGCCGCGGCGGCAATGACTTTCGCGAACTCGCTGGGCTTGTCGATGTAGCGGGGCAGCCGTCGACCGACCTTGGGGCGCTCGAGTCCGGCTGCAGTGAGGGGATCAGCCGCAAGGATGCCTTGCTGGATGAGGTAACCGAACAGACCGGATAGCGTGCCGTGCATGCGGGCGCGGGTCTTGTCCGCCGCGCCCGCACGCTGCAGCGACGACAAGGCCCGAGTTACCGTGTGCGAGCTTAGGTCCTGGATATGGACGAGGTGCGCGGCGTCGCGGTCGCGTGGGTCGGCGCCAGCCAGGTGTGCAGCGAAGGTGGCGATATCGGCGCGGTACGCACGCAGGGTGTGGGGGCTCAGGCCGCGGCCAGCGGTCTTTACTTTCAGCCACTCATCGACCGCCTGGGCCAGGGTCATCGCGGGTTGGTCGGTCACGATCCCAAGCGTAGCGAATCGGAGGATAGTGTGCGCTATCCAAAATAGGTAGCGAGACGGATCGTGCGCGTGGAGGTGAGTAGTAAGGGGGCGTGGCGGGTAGACCAGCTATCTGCGCGATACTGTCAACCGTAGTGCGGTGTACTACACTAAGGGGGTGTTCATGGACGTCGACTGGTCGTATCGGGGTGGCTACGTCGCTCTAAAACACGGGGTGCGGCCCCAGGAAGCGAATGAGGCATTACGTGATCCCGAGCGGCTCGTCATTGCGCCGGACCCGGCGAGTAGGTCCGGTCGTAGCGTCCGGGTCATCGGATGGTCACACACCCACGGGGGCGTGCTGACGGTGATCGTAGTAAAGGACGAGGGTGTGGAGTACGGGGTCAATGCCTGGCTGTCGAGCCCGACCGATCAGCGCCGTTATTTTGAGGAGGAATGATGAGCGATACGAAGGCTCTGCTTGATGCTGAAGGTGCGGCCAGCGAGGCCGGAAAAGATGCTCCGCTGCGGCCCGGAACCAGCCTGACGCGTGGGCACGGCCGGACGAAGACGTTGCAGGTGCGGCTCAATGATGATGAGTACGCGGCCCTGAGCGCACTTGCCGAGACGCGCAACGTCCCGGTCTCCACGCTGGTACGTAGCCTGATTTTGCCGGTGATTACCCCAGGGCGCGACACGCCGGCGGCACGGATTGAGCGTCTGCGCCGCGAGCTGGATTTGTTGTCACAGCAGATCGCGTAACTCCGACTGTAACTGGCGTGAGAGAGCGCCTAATAGTTATTTGGATAGTACATGCTATCCAAATATGAGCAGTTTGCAGCGCAGGAGAGTGTCCGGACAACCTCGAGATGCGTCGAGACCGAGTTAACCGACGGCCAGCATCTTGGTGTTCGGCGGCAGCGTCTGGTCGAATCGACCGACGATATAACTGTCGGGACGCCGATTATCGGCGAATCAATCGGACCAGTTACTTTGCTGACATATAGGTGAAATGGCCGGCCTGCGTAGTGTTCTGATCAGTCGTCGACCAGCCGGTAAAGACTATCGTGGGGGTCGGCGAGGGCTGCGGCGAACCACCCGCGCGCTATCAATAGCTCGGCTGTCGGTCTAACTATCAACGCTTCCGCCACCGCAAGACTGCAGGAGCGTCAATGCGGCACGGGCGGTCAATCCGTCACCGTGACGAATGCAGAAGGCGACACAACTGCCGCCCTCCTGATGACCGCGCGGCACCCAACGAAAACGGTAGCTCTTGCCGCCTTCGGGTTGCAGAGTGCGGGGTTGTGTACTACATTACCGGTGTGGCGATTACGTGGGCCGGCAGCGCCGACAAACATGGAATCCCACACGAAGACGCTCTGCATGCGATCGGCAACGCGCATTATGTAGAAGAAGAGTTCGATGAGCCACGCGTGCCAGGCCATCTACGACCGACGCTGTTCATCGGCCCTCCACGCCAGCTCGGCGGGCCCTTGCTGGAAGTGATGGTCGAACTAGTCCCGCCGCGGGACCTACACATCTTCCACGTGATGCAAGCCCGTCAGAAGCACCTGAACAGAATGAAGGACCCCTCATGACAACGAAAGACTACGACGCCGCAGCCGAGTGGGCCGAGACCGAAATGACTCTACCGAAGAACTCGGCCACCGCACGGCGCGGCGATCAGGCGGCGGCCTACGGGAAAACGGTGCTCGAACGTGCGCTCGGTGGGCGACCCTCAATCGACCCGGACGCCGCACCTGGGCAACATTCCAAGGTCCGCCAGGTCAGACTTTCCCAGGCTGTCAACGACCAGCTTGAGGCGATCGCCCACCATCAGCACCGTCGCACAAGCGACGTCATGCGCGACGCCCTAGCTGAATACCTCAGCACCCACAGCGGGCGCTAGGTCATTCACGAAGACGACGCCGCCACGGCCGACCACTCCCCTGGCGCTACGCAGAATTGCGAAGTATTTATTATCGGCGAATCAGGCCTGGGGCAAAAGCACATCTGACGGAGTAACCGGTTCACGAGCAACTGTGGATGCGTCTGCCCGTCCGGCGAAGATTCCAGTAGTTGGGCTCGCGGTCGCCAACATGAACTAACACTCCACGTGAAGGTGCCGCAACATAACAGCTAGCAGATCCCGTTCGCGTCACGCGAAAACTCAAAGCGACTGGACGTCGGGATGCCTGGATTCATAACTCTGACCGATCTGGAGCGTCTCGGAGGGGTGAGCAGGCAATTACTTCTTCGGTGGCCGCAACCGATAGATCGCCGTGTGCTCGGCATGCATCACGAGGTCCTCAGCCGTGTCGTACCAGGCCAGCTCAAGGATCCAGTAACGATGTCCGTTGCGGCCATAAAGCCGCTCTATACGGCCACGAAGCGACAGCGGTTCGCCCACAGGCGCCGGCTTATGGCTGTTGAGCAGAGTGGAGACGTGCACCGATGGGCCCTTACGGGCAAAATTAGGATGCATCATGGCCGTATAGCTGCTCGCCAGATAGCCAGGGTGGACCACTCCGAGTTGCTGAGCCAAGCCACCAGGTAACAGAATCTTCGCTCGGTATTCCTCGAGAAGCGACTCGTCGGTTGCGAGCTCGGCCGATCCGAGCCACGGGTTGTCGAGTATGTCCGGTTCGCTGATGTGCACCGGTTCTGGCGGCGCTTCTACAAGAGGAAACGTCTTGGGAGCCTTGGCATGTGAGACAGCGGCCGCGTATCCACTCGCACGAACCTCGCCGGCGACACTACTGGTCAGCGTGCTTTCGCCGGCTCCCGTTCCGGCAATCTCCACGACGACTTTGTCGCCGGTATAGATTGGAGATGGAAACCGGAGAAAGGCACTACCCCCGGTGAACCATTGTTCCCCGAACGCGGCCATGACAGTCGTCAACGCATGCGAGTATGTAGCGCTACCAGGCACCAGCGCGCCCTTGAAGCCATATTCCTTCGCCATTCCATCGCTGTGGATGGCGTTGGCGGACAACTCTGCCGTATTCACAGCCTCATACTCGTGCTTGTTCACAGATGTCGTGTCTGTTGTAGTCATCCTCTGGGCTCCTTCGGGTCTGGTCGGATGGGCGTAGTGGAACGGGTGTGGTCGATGCGTTTAAGCCTCAGGTGTCGACGCGACAACTCGCGCGTCGACCAGGTCGTCATAGCACGAGTCAGAGACTCCCAGCAGATCTTTGATGACTTCTTCGTTGTGCTGCCCGAATACGGGGGCAGGTCGGTCCGCCTTCAACAGCGAATCCCCTATCCGAAAGGGCAGACCTTGGTATAGGTGCTTGCCGGCGTCTGGGTGCTCGAACTCCTGGAAGAACCCCGCATCCTGTAGGTCCTCCCTGTTCGCTACGTCTTCGCCTGAGCAGACCGGTGCCGCTGGTATCCCGGTCTCCTGGAGAATTGCCGCGACTTGGTGCTTATCCAGGCGCCGGGTCCACGCAGAGATGATCTCGGTGACCTCGGCTCTTTTGCGCCGTCGGGTTATTGCGTTGTGGAATTTGCCAGCGGCGTCAGAATTCCCCATGGCCTGGCAAAGGCGATCCCACTGCAGATCGCTCTCGATCGAGATGGTGACCCACTGATCATCGCCCGCGCACTGATAAGCCCCGTGTGGTTCAGCGTGCTGACTAGCGTTTGGCGTGTCTGGGGTATGTGATTGTCCGGCAATCCCGGCGAGCAGTAGTTCGCCGATCCAGTGCATAGCAGCTTCGCATTGCGGGAGTTCGGCGCGTTCGATCGCGTGATCGCGTCGTTGTGCCATGAGCGTTGTCACGACCGTCGCCGCGCCATTGAAGGCGCCGATGGGATCCAGATATGCGGGTCCTGTGACGTAGGGGCGCCCGTCGCCGTATCCGACGAAGTAGGCCATACCTGAAGCGCCTTCCATCGTTGGCCCCAGTGCAACCTGAGCGGACATCGGTCCTTCGCTGCCGAACCCGGGCATTTCGATGACTACGATGTTGGGGTTTTCTAGCCTGAGTACGTCGGTGCCCAGTCCCATTCGCGCCAATGCGCCCGGTGTGAAGTTGACCAGTACGGCGTCGGACACTCGGATGAGCTTCTTTAGTAGGGCAACCCCGCCGGGCTGTTTCAGATCAATCCCGACCGCGCGTTTGCCTTGGTTCTGGGTGTTGAACATGCAACTGCGGTTATAGGGCCGTGCACCGTACTCACCGTCAGGATATCGCCGGTGATCGCCGCCATTTAGCGGTCCTCGCCACGAATCGATGCGTTGCGGGGCCTCGACGTGGACGACGTCCGCCCCTAGATACGAGAGCACGCGACCTGCCATCGGTCCGGCCCAGGCCGTCGTGATGTCGACGATGCGTAGGCCTGTGAGTGGCTTTCGGGGGCTCGGAGCGTGTCCGGCGGATACGAATTGCTTGGGCATGGATCGATTGGATGCAGTCATGCGACACCGATATTTCGTAGAAGTTCTAGCTCGTCAATCGAGATGCCGACACCCTCAAGGATCTCCTTGGTGGAATCGCCAAGCCTCGGTGGCCGGCTGATGTTCCGCGAGGCATGGGGGGTGAACCGATACAGCGGTCCGAGCATTGGTCTGCTGATTCCGTTGTCGTCGAGTTCTTGCCAATAATGGCGATGTCTCAGGTGAGGATCGGTCCAGAGGTCATCCGGTGATGCGACTTTCGCGGCGACGACGCGCACCCGCAAGGCATCGGCGACGATCTCGTCGCGGGGAACATTTTCGACTCCCGCTTGAAAGATCGCCTCGATGCTGCGCCATGCTTGGTGTCGATCAACGTCGTTGCTGAACCGTGGATCGTCAGCGACTTCGGGCGCACGGAACACGCGGCAAGTTTCTAGCCA
The DNA here is from genome assembly GCF_003003235.1 of Antricoccus suffuscus. Taxonomy (NCBI): domain Bacteria; kingdom Bacillati; phylum Actinomycetota; class Actinomycetes; order Geodermatophilales; family Antricoccaceae; genus Antricoccus; species Antricoccus suffuscus. The sequence goes on along the minus strand of NZ_PVUE01000018.1, from coordinate 97,180 downwards.
GCGTCTCGGGGTAGGAAAAGCAACGATCCATCCGTCCTTGCAACGCAAGGTCATCCGCGGGGTGTGGGGGTCCCCTCGTGGGTCCACTCCTCCGCTATACCAATGCTGAGTAACTCTGTTGTAGTTCATGGAGGGCGCGGTCTCTGCGACGCTTATCCGGGCAGAACTTGCGGTCGGTTCTGTCGCGAGCAGCTGTGCAACGATGCTGATGTATGCGACGGTCCCAGCGGCATAGTAGGCGCGATGACCGACACCGAATAGTGGTTCTCGTTCGGCAGCGCCATTCTCGAACATCGTTCCCGACATTGCTTGGTGGATTAGCTCCGAGCCTCTCCAGGATTGATACGACGCGTCCGCAGCAAATTCCTCGACGCGGCATAGAAACCGCGAATCGTTCCCGGGCAACAGTGATTCGACGTCGGCGGATTCCGCAGAGGTGACAACTACCTGCGCGGAACTTGCAACGTCCTTGAGTAAGTCCGCGCCGGTGGGAGTTGTCCAGTCCAGCGTGAGAGATCTCTTCGAACTGTTGATATGCCAGAAGAGAATTGAATCATCGGGCCTGGAACCATCGCGCCAGAAGGGGCCCATACGCCTGACCGGCGTGCCTGATGGCGGCTCGACGAGGACAACGTCGGCGCCAGCATCAGCCAGGAGCCTGCCGCAGTACTGCCCGGCGATCGAGTTGGAGATGTCCAATACCGCTAACCCATCTAATGGAGCAGAACCCATTCGAGACTCACTTTCCGGTGGAGAAGATCGCCGCATTTCGATTGTCTGCGTTGGCCACGCCAGGTCCCTCCAGCGGCACGAACGCGTCCTTAACAACTGCTTGTATGTCTCGGGCCGAGGAATGACCGTTGATCGCCCGCGTTAGCCGTGTCGAGACTGATTTCGTCTGCTCCACGCAGATGCCCGCGATTCGCTCGATCGCCTTCTTGCCGCCTCGTTCAGCTGGGGCCGTTAGCGCGAGCGAGCCAATCAGCGCACCGTCCACATAGACGGGCGTCGCGATGCCCCATGTCTCCGGCAGTACATCGGAGAAGGCGTAACCGTTCTTCCGGGTGAGGACGATGTCGTCGCGTAGCGCTTTGAGAGTTCCTTTGGTCATCGCCACGTCGGCGGCTTGGAAGCCGTGGAGCAGCTCTTCTGTATTGGAAAACGCCATAAAGACCTTGCCGGATGCGCCTACCTGAACAGAGCGACGTGCGTACAGCGGGAACGACCGGCACAGGTCGTGGTATGACTTGGCCGTCTCGACGCAGTAGCGTTCGAACCCATGCTGCACGAAAAATCCCACAGACTCGCCGGTCTCGTCACGTAGGTCTCGTACCTGCTGGGCGATGGTGTCTCGAAGCAGGGTCCGCGAGTCCACTTCAAACGCCAACCGGTATATCGCGGGACCTGGGACGAACTTCCCGTCCTCTCGACGTGAGATATACCCGTGACGCGTCATGGTCGCTAGCAATCGATACGCGGTAGGCACGGGTATTCCAACAGCTTCGGCCAACTCTGTTTGGCCGACTCCGTCGGTGGTTACGTAATCGAGTAGCGATAATGCGCGGCTCACCGATCGAACGGCCCCGCTGGCGCCATCTTGATTGCTCACTCGCTCACCGATTTCATACAACGAAAGGCGTTTTTCACTTCTGAATGCTAGGCAACCACGAACGATTAGTCAAGCAACTAATGAGGTTGCAAGACTTCATGAGTGAGCCGATTCAGCAGTTGCATTGGTCAAGTCGCCGTCCGGCTCTACTGCCCAGTCCGCGACGTTGCCCCAGATCCCATCGAATACCACGTTCTTTAGCGGACGTCGTCGCTGCGGCCCGAAGTGTCCAACCGGTCGCCCCATCGGGATAGTCGCCGCAATGATCGCGCTGTCCGGAACGTTCAGCAGGGCTCGGAGTTGTTGCTCCACGCGCCTATGCCATGTGGTGAGCACGCCACCGTAACCGTATGCTCGTGCCGCCAAAAGGAGGTTCTCGATTGCCGGGTAAATTGCCGGGGCGCCCCCCATATACGACTTAGGTGTCACATTGTCCACGCACGCGAGGATTAGCAGTGGCGATTCCTCCAAGCGGTCGACGAAGGTTTGCATCGTGCGTGCCACCCTCGCCTTCGGCGACTCGTCCGTGGGTGAGAGTTTGTCGTACCCGTAGTGAATGCGCATTTCCGCCCAACCTTCGCGATAGGTTTCACCTAGTAGGGCGCGCACTGCGGTGGCCTCTCGTCCTAGCACGAGAAAACGCCAGTTCTGCGCGTTTCCAGGGTTGGGCGCACGGGTGGCGTAGAAGAGAATCTTGGCCAGAATTTCCCGCGGGATGTCCTCGTCTGTGCGATATCGCCGTACGGACCTCATCGTCGCCAGCCCGTCGAGAAGTGAGATGTCCGGTATGGAAAGTGGCGCGTCAATGGTCATTGTGTAGTCCTCCGTACTGAGCGATCTTTCGATGATGGTTTCGAGATGGCGCCGCGCGGACAGCGGCGCGGACTTCCACAGAATGAAGTCGGAATTCCTGCGAATGCGGTGACAGTACCCCTGCAACCGTGCATAGGCAAAATTCCAATTAGCGTACAAATCGAATGGTCGAGCTGCTTCTTACGGCGTTTGTGCGTGACTATCTTGACAGCGAATTACTGCGCGTCTAATCTGACACATCAACGAAAGCAATATTTCATGTAGCGAAAGAGTCGTGCTGGTGAGTGTTGCTATTGGCTGCGTAGCGGTGGGAGTCGTTCGTATGGTGGACATCAGCGTTGCCCGATGTCCGGAGGGGCACGAGATGTATTTCGGTTCTGATGACCTGCTTCGAGTGCGCGACCTCAGTATTTACATGTCGACGCCGACCGGTGAGGTGCAGATTGTCGACGGTGTCAACTTGCAGGTGGCGAGCGGTGCCGCATTAGGGCTGATTGGTGAGAGCGGTAGCGGTAAGTCCCTGACTGCGATGGCGATACTGAGGTTGCTACCTGCGGCTGCGCGAGTCGAAGGTGAGATCCTCTTCCGTGGCGTCGACATCCTCAAGCTTCGAAGCGAGGAACTCAAAGCTATCCGCGGAAGCCAGATATCTATGATCTTCCAGGAGCCAATGACCGCTTTGGACCCGGTGTTCACTGTGGGTTATCAGCTCAGTGCCACGCTCCGCGCTCATCATGATGTCTCGCGTCGCGTGGCCCGAACGCGGAGCATCGAGATGCTGCAGTCGGTCGGGATCCCTGATCCGACACGGCGATTCGATGCGTACGCGCATGAACTGTCCGGTGGGATGCGCCAGCGCGTCATGATCGCGATGGCGCTTATCGCTGAGCCGGAGCTTCTGATCGCGGACGAGCCCACTACCGCTGTCGACATTACGATCCAGGCTCAGCTACTCGCGTTGCTGGCACAACTGTCGGCCGAGAGGGGCACCGCGATCATTCTGATTAGTCACGACATCGCCGTGGTCGCCGAACTTTGCTCGGAAGTATCTGTGATGTACGCGGGCCAGATAGTCGAGAGCACCACCACCGACACGATCCTTGTATCCCCGGCCCACCCCTACACATCCGGACTTGTTCGCGCCGCACCACGCATGGAAAACTCCGGCACGCGTCTCGAAGGCATACCCGGGCGGGTCCCGATGCCCGCCGAATATCCGGCCGGTTGCCGATTCCAGGCCCGATGCGCACACGCGATGACACACTGCGGCGAGCCGCAGCCGTTGGTCGGGCACATCGCTTTCCAACCGCAACGACATAGCGTGCGCTGCTGCAGGCACGGTGAACTGGACCTGCCAGGAGTCGTCGTCGCCGACCCAGAGGCTGTGAGGTCGCCGTGAACGCGCCCTCGGTCGCATCCAACGCGCCGCTTCTGCAAGTCAAGGACCTGCAAGTTCGCTTCGGCGGCTCGCGCAAGGCCGGAGCCGTCCGCGCGGTTGACGGGCTGTCCCTCACCATCGACCAGGGTAAAACGGTCGGCCTCATCGGCGAGTCAGGCTCCGGCAAGACAACAGTTGGTCGAACCATCGTAGGCCTGGAGAAACCGAACGACGGGGCCATCGTCTACATGGGCAGCGACATCTCTGAACTGCGACGATCCGACAAACGTCAGTGGCGCTCAGACGTGCAGATCATCTTCCAAGACCCATCTGAGGCGCTGGACCCGCGTATGCGGATCGGCGCCTCCGTGGCCGAACCGTTACGGATCACCACCGGCAACTGGTCCAGACGATTTCAGAAGAAAGTAGTGGAAGTACTTGAACGCGTCGGGCTCGACTCAGGCTACGTAAATCGGTATCCACATGAATTGTCCGGAGGACAACGCCAGCGCGTGAGCATCGCGAGGGCTCTCGTCCTCGATCCCAAACTCATCGTTTGCGATGAGGTCGTCTCCGCACTCGATGTATCAATTCAGGCGGATATCCTGAACTTGCTGGCCGATATCCAGGCTGAACGCAAGATCTCGTATCTGTTCATATCGCACGACCTCAGCGTTGTCGCGCACGTAGCCGACCAGGTGTGCGTCATGTACCTCGGTGTGATCATCGAGTCCGGACCAGTCAACGGCGTACTGCGGTCTCCGGCACATCCTTATACGCAGGGCCTTCTGGACGCGCAACCGGTAGCCGAGCCAGGCAGCGCTGGGCCCCTGGAACGGAAACTAATCCAGGGTGACATGCCGAGTCCCTCGAACCCGCCAGCCGGATGCCGATTTAACACCCGATGTCCGCACGCGCAGGAACGATGCAGGGTTGAAATCCCGGTCTTGCGCGAACTGCAGCCTGGACATTACGGCGCGTGCCATTTCGCCGAAGAACTCCAACGCACCAAAGAACCGCCGAAACTGCTACCCACCAGCGACTAGACATCCGCGCACTACAGCGACAACCGCCTGCGATCGGTCGTGCGCAATCAACTACTGGAAGGCACCGATGACAAACTCATACTTTGACGTGACAACAACGGATCGTCGTCAATTCTTACGCATGGTTGGGATTGGCGGCGCGACACTGGCTTCCATCCCGCTGCTCGGTGCCTGCGGCCCTGGCTCATCGGGAGATGCATCCGGCGCGTCGGCAAGTGGCAAACCAGTCAAGGGCGGCACGCTCAGAGTCGTCCACCTGTCCAACTTCAGTACGTTAGACCCCCATGCCGGCATCAGCGGAAACGACCACGTCTACTTGTATCCGATGTTCGACACTCTGGTGGATTTCGACCCGAAGACGCTCGAACCCAAACCAGGGCTACTTTCATCGTGGGAATACACATCGCCGACGACACTTGTTCTGAAGCTCCAGAAAGGCGTGAAGTTTCACGATGGAGTATCGCTGGATGCCGATGCGGTCAAGTACAACCTCGATAGGGCACTCACCCTTCCGAAGTCCTCGGTCGCCGTCGATCTGGCCAGCATCGATAACGTACAGGTCGTTGCCGACGATCAGGTGCAGCTGAATTTAAAGCAACCCGATACGGCTCTCCCGCTGATCCTGAGCGACCGCGCCGGAATGATGGTCTCGCCGAAAGCAGCGGCAGCAGGTAGCGCGCAGTTCTCGTTGGCTCCCGTGGGTACAGGTCCCTACAAGTTCAAAAGCGCCGTCTCGGGTGAAACCGTGGAGGTCGAGCGATTCGACGGCTATTGGCAACCGGACACAGCGCACCTCGACGGCATCAAATTCTCAATCATCACGGACCCGCAGGCCGCGGCCAATGCCATGCAATCCGGGCAGGTCGACTTTATGATTGACGTCGACTTCCCCGATGTACAAAAAATGAAGAACGTCGACGGAGTCCAGGTCATCAAAAGCCCGTCCTTGGCGTTCCAGAGAACGCCATTACGCATGGGTCGTGAACCGTTTAGCGACGTAAGGCTGCGCAAGGCGATGAACTACGCGATCGACCGGGACGGGATCAACGCCGCCGTGCTCCAAGGACTCGGCTCGGCCTCTTACGCCGAGGTGCCACCCGAGCATTGGGCCTTTCCCAAGTCGATCACGCCTACGTTCAAACATAACGTGAAGAAGGCCAAATCGCTCCTCAAGGAAGCCGGCTACTCCAGTGGGCTGTCGATCGAAGGGATCGTATCGACCGGGGTGCCTCAGCAAATTGCGGTAGCTATGCAGAGTCAGGTCGCTGAGGCTGGCATTGACATGAAGGTCACGGTGGTCGACCACACCCAAGCAAATGAGATGTTCCGCGAGAAAGATATCGGTGAGGCATTCTTCAGTGGCTGGAGCGGACGTCCCGATCCCTACCAGACTTACGCCGCACACTATCTATCCGCCTCTGCCTACGTGACTACTTATGAGGAGCCACCCGAGCTCCAAGCAGCGTTCGCGAAGACCCTCAGTTCTTCAAAAATTGCGGACCGGAAAAAGGCGTTCTTGGATCTGGCGACCATCGGTCGAGACAACGCGCTTGACCTCACGACGGTCTACGTGCCACAGATAGCGGCGAAGTCCGCGAAAGTAGGTGGATACGTGCCCAATCTCTATGGCAAACCTAAACTCAGCCAGATGTGGCTCTCATCGTAGCGTTCGGCGTCGCGATAGCCGCGCCCCGAGTTCCCAGGAGTTAACCAGCGGATGTTAGCCGTACTTGGTCGCCGAGTAGTCCAACTCGTTGCCACACTATTGTTCGCATCAATCGTCATCTTTCTACTGATGCAACTGATCCCTGGAGACCCGGCTCAGGCTATCGCCGGCGAGCAAGCGTCTATTGCACGAGTGGAAGAGGTACGTCAACAACTCGGTCTTAACGACCCTCTTTATCAACAGTACGGGCACTGGATTTGGGGGGTCATCCACGGTGACCTAGGCAACTCAGTTATCACTAATGAGAGTATCTGGGCCACCATCGTCCGCACCGTTCCAAGGACCGCGTTGATAGTCGCCGGTGGTCTCCTTATTGGCGTACTCGCAGGAATTCCTCTTGGGATTCTGGCCGCCACTAAAGCACGGACCGCAGTTGACTCTGTCGTCCGCGTGATAGCGACCTCTGGGATTGCGATCCCCAACTTCTGGCTCGGACTTCTTCTAATCTCGTTCTTTGCACTCACGCTTGGACTATTACCTGCAGGCGGATACGTCAGTCCTTCGGAGAACTTAGGCAAGAGTCTGGAACACCTCATTCTCCCCTCAGTGGCCTTGGGCCTGCACGCGATGTCGCAAATCGCCCGCCAGACCCGTAGCGCGATGCTCGAAGCGCTTCAATCAGACAGCATCCGCACGCTCACGGCGATGGGCGTCAGCCGCCGACAGGTCGTATGGCGCCACGCCCTCAAGAACTCGTCGATCCCGATCGCCACAACCATCGGACTGGATATCAGCCATGCTGTTGGCGCGGCGGTCGTCATCGAAGCGGTCTTCGGAATCCCCGGGCTGGGAAGCCGACTCGTGGACGCGACACACCTACGTGATTTTCCAGTCGTTCAAGGGATTTTGTTGGTTGCTGTTCTCTGGATTGTCGTGGTGAATCTGATCGTGGACGTTGCGTACAACATCCTGGACCCGCGCACACGGAAGGTCTCATCGAATGCAAACTGACACCGTGGCGCGCCCTACCGGCCCTGATATCTCTCGCGACTCACGTAAAGCGCAGAAGAAACGCAGCAAACTGATTCGGTCGAACCGAACCTCGGCATCGATCGCACTAGTATTCCTCTGCTTGCTGGTTCTTATCGCGATATTCGCTCCGCTGGTTGCAACACATGACTATGCCAAGCAGGACTACAGCCATATACTCGCCGGACCGTCCTCCTCGCATTTCTTGGGAACAGACGACTTCGGTCGGGATGTTTTCAGTCGACTTGTCTATGGCGCACGCCTGTCGCTGGGGTCGAGCGTGATCGCCGTCAGTGTCGGGTTGATCATTGGACTACCGATCGGACTGGCCTCCGGATACATCGGCCGCTGGTTCGACGTCGTCGCAATGCGTGTCGTCGACACCTTTATGGCTTTTCCCTCGATCATTCTCGCGATTGCAGTCACCGCCATTCTTGGCACCGGCGTCGTTACCGCAATGATCGCGGTCGGGGTCGTTCTCATTCCCTCGTTCGCACGGTTGATTCGTGGCCAAGTGCTGTCGGTTCGTAGCAGACTTTATGTTGATGCTGCGAGGACGTTCGGCGGCCGGAGCTGGTGGATCATAATGCGGCACATCTTCCCGAACTCGGTGCAGCCGGTGGTCATCCTCGCGGCACACCTGCTCGGTGTGGCGATTCTTATCGAAGCCTCACTCAGTTTTCTCGGACTCGGTGCGCCACCGCCACAACCGGGGTGGGGGGCCATGCTACGGGAGGCGGCACGATCGGCTGATGGTCTCACTGTGCAGGTCATTGCGCCCGGCGCGGCGATCGCGCTCACGTTGTTGGCCCTCAATTTGCTCGGTGACCGCATCCGGGACATGTTCGATCCCAGGATCGGACGCAATCAATCACGGCGGTCGCGGCGCAGGGCTGCCGCTCGTCGGGCAGAACCGACGAGCGAGCAGATAGCATGAGTTTCGATTTCGGAAGCAAGCAGAACCCGGAACTACGGATCCCGGATGCTGTCACCGGCGCGGTCGAACGTCCAGCGCTACGGGCACGACGATCGCCTCGCGGTGAGGGTAGGCGGCAGCATTACCCAGTGGCCACGAGGTGTGATGACGAACCGGGTTCGTCATCGCTGTTCCTTCGAATCTGACCCACCGCAGGTATAGCCGCAAGGGCGGCAAGAATTCTCCGGGCGCGCGACCCACGATGCTCCTCGGGCCCGCCAAGTCTCCACCGCCGAAGTCGGCCGCACCGGAAGGGGTCACTTATGTCGCCCCGAAATTTCGTGCCTTGGCCTCCTTGCGGCCGCACCTGCGGCGGGCCCAATCCTGCGTATTCAGAACGACAAGCCGGCCACCTCACTCCGAGGTGACCACAACGCAGGAAGGCACGCCATGAACACCAGCATCGTCAAAGTCACCGGCAAGCTGACCAACGATCCAGAGCCTAGGTTCACCACCGGTGACAGTAAAGCAGTCACCGACGTGAAGGGCGCGGTCAATCTCCGACCATGGCGGATGGCTCGATGCAGGTTACCCAGTCCTACACCGCGCTGTTCTGGGGACGCGAGGCCGAGAAACTCCGCCGCGAGTCTCCGCAAGGGACACCGGGTCGACATTATCGGCGAACTGGCGCACCGCGCCTGGATCGACACCGACGGCGCTCAGCCGCTCGAGAGAATCATCCGCAACGCCACCATCGCGCCGCCGCTCGAGTGCGCAACCGTACAGATCACCCGTCACCCCGAGAGCGCGGATCCGGAGTTCGCATTGAGCGCGCGGTATGCGCCGCCTCACACGGGGCGGCGCGTACCACAGTTGCAGTTCCCGTCGCTGGTGGGCGGTCAGGAACTACCGAATGCATTCGGCGCCAGAGGAACTGCATCGCGCAGCGGTGGATGCTGCCGTCGTGACTTGGCATTTTCGCCACTACAGCGCAAACAGTGCCGGATGCCCGGTCAGCGACTCGTCTCGGAATGACGGGATTGTTCCGGAGCGCAGTTGTGCGCGGTGTGCTCGGGCGGTGATCGCGGCGGGGTGGGCTGCGACGGGCCGGTTGCCGCGTCGGCGGCCGAGCCGGTCGGCGTACCGCACGTTCTGTAGTTGGGTGCCGAGTACGACGTGCCCGGGCCCGACGTACACGCAGAGGGTGTTGTTGCATTCGTGCATCAACACGTGGGTCTCGTTGATCAGTTCGCCGGGCGGGCGGGTCGCCTCCCACGCGAATCGGTGCGCCGATACGGTCCGCTGCCGGCCCGTCTCGTCGAGGTAGGTGTATCTGCCGTAGCCGTCGTCACCGATGGCCGCGGTGTACCAGTGACATGAGGCGGTGGGCACGATCTTCGCGGCGAACCGCGCCACCGCGACTGCGGGGTGCGTGGGCACGGTGCGCACCACGATGTCTGGTAGCCCGGGAAGCGGTAACGGTTCCTGCCACCATGTCACTGAGGTAGCCGCCGCTCTTCCCTACGGGTACAGCTCACCCTGCGGCCGATGCTTCGGGCGGTTCGGCCCCTGTCGTGCCCGGCGCGTTCTTCGTCGCCGCGGGCTTCTTTTTCTTGGTCGGGAGAGTGATCCCGGCGGCCGTGAGGCCGAGCAGCTCGCTGATCTCGGCGCGGGTCTTCTTCAGTCCCTGCAGCTGCGCGGCGGCGTCGGCGAGTGTGCCTCGAGCGTCCTGCTCCCGCGCGTCGAGGTCGGCCAGTACGCGGGCGCGTTCGGCCTGCAGGTCGCCAAGTCGTTCGACGGCGCCGATCCCGGTCTCGACGGCGGTGGTGAGCGCGTCGATCTGCGCTTGGAGGTGGTCGTGGACGCGTTGCCGGGCGGCGACGGCGGCGCTTTTGTGAGAGGCCATCACGCGGTACTCCTGATTCTGGTCTCGTCGTCGTATTGGATTCGACGATATGCGTTCTGTGTCTTCGCTTTTTCTTGATCCTGACACATGCTTCCGACAGTTTCCTGCATCCTGTCCAAATTCAGCCCAACTCTCTCACTTCCTGCTATGAGCTCGTCACACCTTAGGCATTCCAATATGGGATATCGTGTGGAGCGTGACGATGACGGTGCACCGGATCGGCGCGGGCGATGGTTATCGCTACTACACGAAGATGACCGCGGCCGCGGACGGCGCCCGCCTGCCCGGCGAGAAACTGACCGACTACTACGCCCGCAGTGGGAACCCGCCGGGTATGTGGATGGGCCGCGGAGCCGAGGCGATGAGCGTGGCCGGTGACGTTTCCGAGGCGCAACTGGGGAACCTGCTCGGGCTCGGACTGCACCCGGATACCGGCGCACAGCTCGGCAGCCGGTACCGCGTCTACGCCACCGTCGCCGACCGAATCGCGTCACGAGTCGCAGACCTGGCCTCCCCCACCGAGGCGCAGATCGCCGCGATCACCGCCGATGAGGAACGCAAAGGCGAGCGGCAGGCCGTCGCCGGTTTCGACACCACCTTCTCCCCCGTCAAGAGCATCAGCGTCGCGTGGGGACTCGCCGAACCGGAGACCGCCGCCGAACTGCTCGAGGCGCATCGGCACGCTGTCGCGACCACGATCGCACATCTAGAGGACCACGTCCTGACCGCACGGACCGGGACCGACGGCATCGGCCACGTCGACGTCGCCGGCGTGACTGTCGCGGCGTTCGAGCACCGCACCAGTCGCGCCGCAGATCCCGACTTGCACACGCACGCGGTCATCAGTAACAAGGTCCAAGCGAGGCTGCCGGATGGGACGCGTAAGTGGTTGACGCTGGACTCGCGGAGCCTGTACAAGGCGAACGTGGCCCTGTCCGAGCGGTACAACCGTGTCCTGGAGGACGAGGTTTCGCGCCGGCTCGGGTGGGAGTTCCGGGTCCGTTCGGACCAGGAACCCGGCGCGGTCTCCCCCATCCGCGAGCTTGCACATATCCCGGAGCCGCTGATCGCGGCGTTCAGCAGGCGGCGCCAGCAGATCGAGGCCGACTACACGCAGCGGGTCCGCGACTACCGCCAGAAGCACGGTCACGAACCACCCAAAGCAGTGCAGTACGAGCTCGCGCAGGCGGCGTGCCTCGCGCAGCGGCCGGAGAAAGTAGAGGGCTCTGAGCAGTCCGAACGTGGGACGTGGGCGTCCCTCGCCGCCGACATCCTCACCGACACTGAGCACACCGCACTACAGGCCGCGTTGACGCGGCAGACCCCCGCGCCGGTGGTCGACCAGCTCGCCGGGCCACGGGTCGACGAGATCGCCGCGAAGGCATTGGCGGCGCTCGAGGAACGACGCGCGGACTGGACGGTGCGGCACGTCTCGGCAATGGTGCAGCGGCTCACCGCCGACGTCCATTTCTCCTCCGACATCGCGCGGGACCGAGAGGTCGCGCGGATCGTCACCGCGGTCACCGAGACCGCGCAGAGCAGCGTGCAAGTCAGCGTGCCGGAGATTGTCGAGACCCCGCCCGAGCTGCGCCGCGCAGACGGCACCCCGATTTGGGACGCGCCAGGCTCGGCGCGGTGGACCACCACCCGGCTGCTGGACGCGGAAGAGCGACTCGTCGCGGCGGCCCGCGAAGACGTTCAGGCTGGTGTCGACGCCGGCCAGATGCGCACCGTCCTAGCCAGCCACGACCTGGCGGCGGATCAACGCGCCGCGGTCGAGCAGACCGCCCTCGCGGACCGTCGCGTGCAGCTACTCGTCGGCCCGGCCGGCACCGGGAAGACGACCACGATGCGCGCCCTGGTCGAGGTGTGGCAGCAGGCAGCGGGCCGGCCGGTGCGGGGCCTGGCACCGACCGCGGCCGCGGCCAGCGTGCTGCGTACGGAGACCGGTATGGACGGCACGGCCACGATTGACCTGTGGGCCACCCAACGCGACCACGGCATCGACGACTCCCACTTCTCCCCTGGCGAGCTGGTGATCGTGGACGAGGCCGGCATGGCCGGCACCCTGAACCTGGACCGCGTCATCACCGCCGCCCGCGCGGACGGCGCGCACGTACTGCTGGTCGGTGACCCGCGCCAACTCGCCGCGGTGGCGGCCGGCGGCGGGCTACGGCTGATTCAGAACGATGTCGGCGCCACGATGCTCAGCACCGTGTGGCGGTTCTCAGGCCGTGACCCGCAGACCGGTGAACGAGTGATTCGGCAGTGGGAAGCCGAGGCCAGCCTCGCGCTGCGCGAGGGTCACGTCGACGCGGTCGAGGCCTACCTCGAGCACGACCGAGTGCACGCCGGCAGCCGGGACGCGGTCACCGAGAGCGTGTACGCGGCGTGGCTTCGCGATGAAGAGGCCGGACTGGATTCGGTGATGATCGCGCCGGACAATGCCACGGTGCAGGCCCTGTCCGACCGTGCCCGCGCGGACCGGGTCACGGCCGGAGTGGTGCATGGCGAGAGCGTGCGGCTGCGCAACGATAGTGCGGCATCGGTCGGGGACATCATCGTTACCCGCGAGAACGAGCGGCGGATCCGGGTCGGCGGTGATTTCGTGAAGAACGGCGACTTCTGGACCATCACCGGCATCCGCGGGGACGGTTCCCTCGCCGTGAGCGGCACGCACGGAGTGACCGTGCTGCCGGCGGACTACGTTGCGCGGCGCGTGCAGCTCGGGTACGCGATGACGGTGCACCGCGCGCAAGGCTCAACCGTGGACAGTGTGCACGCGATCGTGGACGAGACGATGAGCCGAGAAACGCTGTACGTCGCTGCTACCCGCGGCCGCGCCGCGAACCACTTGTACGCGGTGACTGAGCACATCCTCGATGTGGAGGCCGAACGGGCGGCGGATCCGAATCAGCCCGCCCGCGCGGTCCTTACGGCAGTCCTTGAGCGCAGTGAGGCGGACCCGTCGGCGACCGAGGCCATCCGGGCCGAACAGACCGCCGCGGACAGCATCGCCTCACACTTGCAGCGGTGGGAGTACATCGCCGACCACGCGAAGACCGACCACGTCGATGCGACGCTGCGCCGCGTGCTCCCGGCCGGCGCCACCGAGCAGCTACAGAAGGACGCGGCGTGGCCGTACCTGCGCCGGTACGTGCGGTGGCTCGGGTCCGAAGCGCCACGGACAGTGTCTGAGGCGTGGGAGCGGTCCGCGATGACGGGCACGAAGTCGCACGCTCAGGTGCTGATCTCGCGGATGAACGACGCCGCGCCGACTGGTGTGCAGTCCCGCGCGGGTGACGGGCGTGGCGGGTGGTTGCCCGCCCCGGTCGGTGACGGCTCCTACAGCGATCAGCTACTCGAGGCGGCGCGGGCGAAGGCGGCACGGCTCGGCGAGATGGTCGCGGTCGATCCGCCCGGGTGGGCCGCTGCACTCGGACCGGTACCGGACGATCCGGATGGCCGCTCGGACTGGACGCAGCGCGCCGGGAACATTGCCGCCTACCGGGAGGCGTTCGACGTGCACACCGAGGGCCCGCTCGGTGTGGAACCGGACGAGCCGATGCAGCGCCGCGCGTGGCAACACGCGGCCGCTGCCATGCCAGCACAGACCGCGCCGACGCGTGACGACGGCGAACGGCGAGTCGCTGGCAGGGAGCACGAGTCGGCTAAGTACGCGGCGCTGTCCGATACCGAACTTGCCGAGCAGTCACGTGCGATCGAACGCGACCTGCACCGCGCGCAGCGTCAGCGGCGGCAGCTGGCGCATCTGCAGGAACACTACGAGCAGCATCAGGACGGACCCCGGGAACGGGAACTAACCAAGGACGTCGAGCAATGGCGCAGCGTCCTGGCGAAGCTCGACGCTGCGGAACACGCGGCCGCGGGTGAGGTCAGTGCGCGGGACGTCGCGGCGGACCTGCGGCAGCAGGTCATCGCGCACGCCGCCGAGACACCGACACGCAAACGCGCTCGCGCTGCGTGGGAGCAGCAGACCGACGCGCTGGAAGAACGCGCTCTTGCGGCGAACGCTGAGGCCTCCGACGCTTCGGACACTGCGTATCGGGCCCGCGCCGGGCTGCCAGCCGATCGCGGGGAATGGGCGCAGATGCGCCAACGGGCGGAAGCCTCACTGCACGATATCGATTGGCGGCGGGACGACGCGCGACGAGAAGACGCGGCGGAGCGCGACCAAATGCCCGCGCGGCTGGCCCGCATCGATGAGCATGAGGCGACCGCACGCGGCGAACTGACTCAGCTGACCGCTGAACGTGACGAGCGACGAGCCGACATCCCACAGCCGGATAATGATCGCCACGCAGGCGACGATCGGGGCCACGGCAAGAACGAAGCAGAGCACGGCCGAACTCAAGAGCCGTGACAACATAGTGATGCCAGTTTTGAGTCCGGCTCCCGACAGGATTACGTGCCCGTCCCGCGAACGGATCCATTTGTCAGGCTTGTACGCCCTGGATCGACGGCACGGCGGTCTTACGTAACTTAAGCCGTTCCAGATCCGGAGACTGCGGCCGCGCGTGCGCGGCGTGCTTTCGCGGAGACTTCTGGTACCGCCGACAACAACGACTGCGTGTACTCCTGAGCGGGCGCGTCGAAGACCTGATCCGCGTCGCCCTGCTCCACGATCTCACCCAAATTCATCACCGCGATCCGGTCCGCGACCTGCCGCACCACACCAAGATCATGCGTAATGAACAAGAACGCCAAACCCCGCTCGGCCTGAATATCCTTCAACAGGTTCAGGATCTGCGCCTGCGTCGAGACATCCAGCGCCGACACCGCCTCATCAGCCACAATCACCTGCGGATCGGCCGCTAACGCCGCGATCAACACGCTAGGTTCGCAGCTGATCGCCATCGCGATCAACACCCGCTGCAACATCCCGCCACTCATCTCAAACGGGTACGCGCCGTACCGCCGCGCCGGCTCCGGGATACCGACCCGGTCCAACAGCTCGATCGCCCGCGCTTTCGCCTTCGCCTTGCCCAACCCCGGCTGGCCCGGGCTTGAGCGGTTGGCCATGGACGCCCTCAATCAACTGCAACAGGTCGGTGGCATCGTCGGTCGGGCCAAGAGACATCAGTAGCAGTTGGCCACCCGCCTTCTCGGCGAGCCCTGCAGCCGTCTTGGAGAACGAGGGATGGACACCACCAAGTCAATGGAGGCGTCGGCACAGACGGATAGGTGGTCGTCTACAGAGCCCAGCGGATGTAGCCCTGTGTAGCTGGCACCCAACAGGTAGGCGGCAGCCTGCACCAGCCAGATTTCCGCCGAGTTCGGTGCCAACGCAGCAACTGCGCTTCCAGCCCCAATGCCGTGTGTTGCGCGAACACCTGCTGGATACGGCTGAGCTGATTTCCGGCTTGCGCGTAGGTCACACACGCCGTCGGTCTCCGAGCACGAATGCTTCGTAGGGTGCGAACCCGTCGAACGCCTCGACGATCAGCTCGCCGGAGGTCTTGTTCGCGGAGTAGAGAGGACTCGTCTCTACTCCAGTGTGCGCCATCAGTAGCGCAGGAACCCGCGGATGTTGGTGCCGTTGTACATGTCGTCGTAGCCCCGGTTGATGTCGTCGAGTTTGTACTCGTTGGTGACGAGCTCGTCGAGCTTGAGCTTGCCCGCCTTGTACAGCGCCAGGAGCCGGGGGATGTCGTAGCGCGGGTTCGCGGAGCCGAAGACGGTGCCAACGAGCTCACGCTGCCAGAAAGTCAGCTCGGTGAGGTCGAGCTTGACCTCGGTCTGCGCGAGCGGGGCCACCGCCGTATGCACGACCCGGCCGCCCTTGGCGGTCATCGACATCGCCGGCGCGATCAGGTCGGCATCGGCGACTCCGACCGAGATCACGACCTTGTCCGCGAGGCGGCCCCGGGTGATCTCGCCGACCAGCTGCACCGCCTCCTCGATCGACGCGGCCGTGTGAGTCGCGCCGAACTCGCGGGCCTTCTCGCGCTTCCAGTCCACGGTCTCCACGGCGATGACGTTCTCCGCCCCCATCATCGCGGCGCCCTGCACCGCGTTCATGCCGATGCCGCCGGTGCCGACGATCACAGCGGTGTCGCCGGCCTTGACGCCGGCGGCGTACACGGCGGAGCCCCAGCCGGTGGTGACGCCGCACCCCACGACGGCGGCCTTCTCGAGCGGGATGTCGTCGTCGATCTTGATGACGCTCATCTCGGAGGCGACGGTGTACTCGCCGAAGGTGCCCAGGAAGCAGCTGATCTGCAGGTCCTGGCCCGCGCCGGAGTGGTGGCGCGCGGTGAAGTCGGTCGGCTGCATACCCAGGCCGAGGAAGGCGCCGACGTCGCAGAGGTTGGTCCGGCCGCTGTTGCACGACGGGCACTTGCCGCAGGCCGGCATGAAGCTGAGCGCGACATGGTCACCAGGCTTCACCGAGGTGACGCCCGGACCAACCTCGACCACCTCGCCGGCGCCCTCATGACCGCCGATCACCGGGTACTGGTGGATGCTCAGCGCCTGCGCGACGTCGGCGGGCACTGTGAGGTCGCCGGTGCGGAGGTGTTCGTCGGAGTGGCACAGGCCGCTGCCAACGAGCTTGATGAGCACCTCGCCGGTCTTGGGGGGATCGAGCTCGATCTCCTCGACGCTCCAGTCCTGCCCCTGGCCCCAGAGGATGGCGGCACGAGTCTTCATGTGGATGTCCTTTTCGCTGTGTGGGTCGATGATCGGCAGGTTCAGCTGCCGGGAAGCGGGGGGATGCCGGCGGGCTCGCTGTCGAGCACCACGGTCTTGGTCTCCAGGTAGGGCAGCAGGCCCTCCCGACCGCCCTCGCGCCCGACACCCGACTGTTTGAAACCACCGAAGGCGATGCCGAAGTCAGAGCGGTTTCCGTTGTGCCCGACCGTGCCCGAGCGAATCTGCCGGGCGACGTGCAAGGCGCGTTCGGCATCAGGGGTGTAGACGGCCGAGTTGAGACCGAAGATGCTGTCGTTCGCGATTCGGATGGCGTCGGCCTCGTCGTCGGCGGGAATGACCGACAGAACCGGACCAAAGATCTCCTCGCGTGCGATCGTCGAGGAGTTCGACACGTTCGCAAAGAGGGTCGGTTCAACGAAGAAGCCTCGGTCGAGTGTCTCGGGGCGGCCACCGCCGGAGGCGAGCCGCGCGCCTTCGGCTTTGCCCGACGCGATGTAGTCCTTGACGCGCGCAAGCTGGCGTTCCATCGCGAGCGGCCCCATGTGCGTGCTGGCGTCGAACGGGTCGCCGACCTGGATGGCGGAGAATATCGCGGCGAGCGCGTCCACGAGGTCATCGTGACGGGACCTGCTGATAACAACGCGGGTAAGCGCGGCGCACGCCTGGCCGCTCATGACGACGACCCCGCCAGCCAGGGACGTGGCAACGCTGCCGAGATCGGCGTCGTCGAGCACGATCGCGGCGGACTTTCCCCCGAGTTCGAGCGTGTACCGGCCGATCCGCTCGCCCAGGATCGAGGCGATGCGGCGTCCAGCGACCGTGGAGCCGGTGAAGCTGATCTTGTCGACCCGCGGGTCGCGCACGAGCAGCTCCGATTTTTCGCGGTCCGCCGTCACGACATTGAGAACGCCGGCGGGCAAACCGACCTGCTCGGCGACCTCGGCCAGGACGTTGCCGGCGCCCGGCGCCTCCGGAGATGACTTCACGACGACCGTGCAGCCTGCGAGTAGGGCCGGGGCAACCTTGAGAGCGGTGAGTGCGACCGGGCCGTTCCACGGAATGATCGCGCCCACCACGCCGACCGGCTCGCGCACGAGCAGGCCGACCTTCCCCCCACTGGTCGGCGTGTGCCTCTCGATGAACTGGAATTCGCTCGCCATGTCGGCGTACATGTTGTAGGTGCCTGCCGCACTCATGGAGAGGTACTGCGCGACCGGGTGCAGAATGCCCATCTCGCTCGACCAGATGCTCGCGATCGCCGGGACACGCTGGGCGAGACCTGCGGCCAAAGCACGGATGTACTCGCCACGCTCGACCGGCGTCATCCGCGGCCACGGGCCCTCGTCGAAGGCGGTGCGGGCGGCAGTGACCGCACGGTCGATATCGGCCGCCTGCGCCTGCGCGACCTGGTACAGCGGCTCCTCGGTCGTGGGATTTACGACGTCGAACGTGGTCGACCCGGATGCCGCGACCCATTCACCTCCAATGAAGAACCGGTCGGGAGTCGACGGTCCGGGGCTCAAGGTGCTCAAGAGGACTCCTGTTTCGCGAGTTTGGACGCTTGGATCGGCTCGGCCGCGGGCAGGCACGTACTATGCCGCCGCTCACATCGAGTCGATATTGTCACGCTACCTTAGTCTATGTCAATCAGCATGTAGCTTAACGGCCGAGGAAGACTGGGGCCCGGCGCTCGCGGTCTGCGCGGATCCCTTCAGCCGCGTCGCCGGTTGCGAAGTGGATGGCCTGCTCGGTCTTTTCGCGCTCGGTCGCAGCCCGGACGGCATTGGCAAGGTGGCCCCGCATCGTGACCCGCATCGACTGGACCGCCAGCGGGGCGGAGGCGGCGATCTCGCGGGCAAGCGCATGCGCGCCGGCAAGCGAAGTTCCCTCATTGGCAAGGATGTCGACCAATCCGATCGCTGCCGCTTCTGTAGCCTTGACGCGACGGCCGGTATAGAGCAGCTCGATGGCCTTCTGATGCCCGACGGCCAGCGGCAACGTCACCGACGTGCCGAAGCCGTTGTGGACCCCGAGCCGCGCAAAGGGTGCGGAGAAGCGCGCATCCGGTGAGGCGATCCGGAAGTCGCAGGCCAGCGCTAGCCCGAGCCCGCCGCCGATGGCTGCACCTTGAACAGCCGCCACCAAAGGCAGCGGCTGCTCGAAAAGGCGCACCGCTGCGTCGTACAGATGCGGGCCTTCGGACCCGCCGACTGTGTCTTCGACGTCGCCCGGCCCCCTGGCCAGGTCAGCACCTGCACAGAAGTGCTGACCCATCCCGGTCAGCACGACCGCACGGGCACTGCCATCTGCAGCAAGCCCATCAAGCGCATCAGCGATCGCAGAGATCAGCCGCACATCGAAGAAGTTGTTGGCACCGCGGCCGAACGCGATCGTCGCCACATGGTCAGAACGGAGGTCGATATCAAGGGTGAAGTCAGTCACAATCAGAGTGTAACACGCAGCCAATTATATGTCAGCCAGCATAGGTTAGGTTTGCTAGTTGACAATGCCTATGATGTCAGGCACATTCTGCCGCAATCATTTACACCGCGCGCGCTGAGTGCGTGCGCGATAGACGGGAGCCAACGGAGAAAATGAGACTCTTCAAACCAGCAGTCGTGGTCGCCGTGTTCGGCCTCGGCATGCTGTCCGCGTGCGGCAACTCCGACGGTGCCAGCGACGGGGCGACCGGGTCCTCCACAGCGCCGAGCACGGGCTCGTCCGGCCCCGCCGCCACGGCGCTCGCCGCGCTCAAGCCGTACCTCGACGACAACCCGTCCCTCGACCTGACGCCACTGACGGCCAAGCCGGCCTCAGGCAAGAAGATCACCTACGTGTCCTGCGCACTCGCAGCCTGCAACGACTGGGCCGACACGCTCAAGGAGGGCGCGGCCAAGCTGGGGTGGACCGTCAAGATCGTCAATGGCGGCAACACCCCTGACGTCATCACTTCGACCTGGACTTCGATCGCACAGAATCCGGGTGACGCCGTGATCGCGAACTCCCTCCTTCCGGACTCGGCCATCGCCGACCAGCTCGACACCCTCAAGTCGAAGAAAATTCCGGTCATCGAGCTCAACGGCCCCAACATCCCTGGTGGCGCCGTGATCGCCAAGCTCGGGTCGGACGAGCAGAACCGTCTCGAGGGCAAGATCCTCGCCGACTGGGTGATCTCGGACTCCGACGGCAAGGGCAAGGCCGCGTACTTCAACGAGCCGTCGTACCCGGACCTGAAGGCACCGCAGGAGGGTTTCACCGGCGAACTCAAGAAGGTCTGCCCGGACTGCTCCTCCGAGACCCAGACCTTCTCAGCCGCCGACATCGGCAAGGCTGTGCCGTCGCAGGTTGTCAGCTATGTGCAGAGTCACCCGGACGTGACCTACATCGTGTTCCCGGTCGGCGATGCGACCGCTGGTGTCCCGCAGGCGCTGGCCGCGGCCGGCCTGACCGACAAGGTCAAGCTGCTCACAGGACGTTCTGGCAGCCTCAGCATCACCGCGATCGGAAGCGGCGGTCAGGCGGCCGCGACCGTAGGCGCCAGCGGCATCCCGCAGTACATGTCGCTCGACCTGCTCGCGCACTACTGGCAGGACGGCAAGGTCGCTGAGTCGCAGCCGCTGGGCATCCTGCACCTCGTTACCAAGGACAATGCCCCCGCCAACGGCAAAGTGTTCAGCATTCCGGACTACCAGAACCAGTACTACAAGGCCTGGCTGATCAGCTGATGTCGCAGTCCTCCGTCGGCCTGAGCCTGCGGGGCATGTCGAAGTCGTTCCCCGGCCAGCGCGCGCTGGCCGGGGTCGACCTCGACATCCTGCCGGGGACGGTCCACGCCTTGCTCGGAGCCAACGGCTCCGGCAAGTCCACCCTGATCAAGATCCTGGCCGGCTACCACTCCCCCGACCCAGGCAGTACGGCATACCTCAACGGCGAACCACTCACACTCGGTTCAGCAACAGCGGCGCACCGCGCCGGTCTGCGATTCGTCCACCAAGACCTCGGACTCATCCCGGATCTGAACGTCATTGACAACCTTGCACTGGGCAGCGAATACGCCGGCAAGTGGTGGCTGAGCGGACGTCGTGAGGCAGCCGCTGCCCGCGAACTGGTCCAGATGCTGATGGATGGCGTCGACGTTCGCCGCCCCGTCCGTGAGCTGTCCCCGGCGCAGAAGACGATCCTCGCGATCGCCCGTACGCTGCGCGGCACCTCATCGGCGGCTGGACTGCTCGTCCTCGATGAGCCGACCGCGACGCTGCCGGCCCACGAAGTCGACGTGCTCTTCGAGGTGGTGCGGCGGGTGCAAGCCACCGGCACGCCGGTTCTCTACGTCACGCACCGCCTGGACGAAGTCTTCCAGATCGCCGACACGGTTTCGGTGCTCCGTGACGGCCGCCATGTCTTCAGCAGCGCGGTCAACCAGACGACGCAGCGTGAGCTGGTCACCCATATCGCCGGCCGGCCGCTCGATGAGCTGTACCCGGCGCCCCCGACGAGCGCGGGCGCTGTGCTGCTGACGGCGCGAGGTGTGTCGGGTCGAGGGGTGCGTGACCTCGACTTGGATCTGCACGCCGGTGAGATCCTCGGTGTCGCGGGCCTGGACGGCTCAGGTCGTGACGAGCTCAACCGGCTGCTCTTCGGCCAGCAATTGCCGTTCGCAGGACAGATCACTATCGCCGGCACACCGGTCACGCTGGGCCAGCCTCCCGCGTCGATCTCCGCAGGCGTCGGGTATCTGCCGGCGGACCGACGGCTGCACAGCGCCACGCCCTACATGACCCTGACAGAGAACGTCACTTTGCCAGACCTCCCCTCCCCTTCACTTCGGTGGATAAGTCTCCGGGCCGAACAGCGCGACGTCCGGACGTGGCTTAAGCGCCTCGAAGTCTCGCCCGCGGCACCCGAGCGACAGTTCTCCACCCTTAGCGGCGGTAACCAGCAGAAGACCGTGCTGGCGCGTTGGTTGCGGCGCGGATCGCGCGTACTGCTTCTCGACGAGCCGACACAAGGCGTCGACGTCGGCGGCAAGCAGGCGATCTACAACGCACTCGGCCAGGCTGCCCGCGGGGGAGCGGCGCTGCTGATCACGTCCAGTGACGCCGAGGAGCTTGCCGAGATCTGCGCCACGGTCCTCGTCATGCGAGATGGCCGCATCACCGCCCGCTTGTCAGGGCCAACCCTGACCACCGATGCCATCGTCTCCGCCAGCCTGACCGAAGGAACCCCAGCATGAGCTTCAATATGACCACTGCTCCCGCCGAGGTCACCACAGACGACGCGGAGTCCCCCCAGCGTCGCCAGAGCAGCGCCGGCGGCCGGCACTTCGCTCGCTTCAGCGGCGTCTACGTCCTCATCGGCTTCATCGTCGTCTACGCGTTGTGGGTCCCCGAAACGTTCCTCACCCGTATCACGCTGCAGAGCATTCTCGGCGACCAGGCGATCACCGGCATCATTACCATTGGTGTCGTCATCGGTCTCGCCGCAGGAGTCTTCGATCTGTCCTTCGCTAGCAACATCAGTTTGAGCGGCATCATCTGCGGCGTCCTGATCATCAACCACGGCTGGCCCATCCCGGCAGCGATCGCGGTCGCCATCTTCTCGGGTGTCGTGGTCGGGCTGGTGAATGCCTTCTTCGTCGTCAAGATCGGCATCAACAGCATCGTGGTCACACTCGGCACCAGCTCGCTGTTGGCAGCAGTGACCTCGTGGCTGACCAACGGTACCTATCTGACAGGGTTCCCGAAGGGCTTCACCAACATCGCGATCCCGAAGCCGCTGGGCATCCCGATCCTCGCCGTGATGCTCGCCGTGATCGCGCTCATCGGGTGGTATGTGCTGGAACACTCGCCGCTCGGCCGCCGACTGCAGGCCACGGGCCTCGGCCCCGAGGCCGCTCGCCTCGCAGGCGTGAACACTGCCCGCATGACTGTCTTCGCACTGCTCGCTATCGCCGTAACGTCGTCGATCGCGGGTGTCCTGATCGCCGCTAAGATCAACTCTGCAACTCCAGATGTCGGGGCCGCCTACCTGCTGCCCGTGATCGCCGGCGCCATGCTCGGCACCACCCAGATCAAGCCGGGACGATTCAGCATTGCCGGCACCGTGCTCGCCATCTTCCTCCTCGCTACGGGCGTCAAGGGTCTTCAGCTTGCGGGTGGCGGACAGGCCTGGATCACCAGCGCCTTCAACGGGGCGGCGCTGCTGCTTGCTGTCACTTTCGCCGCACTGGGCGAGCGGAACGTGGGTGGCTTCTGGCGTCGGTTCAGGCTTCGCAGGCGGGTGTCTGAGACCGCGTCCTCCGAAACTGCGGAGTCCACCCGATGACAGAGCCGGCTCCCACATCGAGTCGACTTGGTCCTGAGGAGCTCGTGCAGACCGGCGCTCTGACCGGCCTTCGCGTCGTCGAGCTCGGATCCACGCTGATGGGTCCGTACTGCACGATGCTGCTGGCTCAGTGGGGTGCCGACGTCGTGAAGGTCGAGCCACCGGCCGGTGACCCGGCTCGCTATATCGGTGACCTGCAGCGCACCGGAATGGGGCCGTTCTTCCTCAACGCCAACCGGGGAAAGCGGAGCGTCGTCCTGGACCTCAAGATGCCGGACGGCGCGAGAGGGCTGGAGGAGCTGCTGTCCACGTGCGACATCGTGGTCCACACGCTGCGACCCGATGCGGCGACCGCGCTCGGCCTCGACGCCGCGAGCATCGTCGTACGGCATCCGCAGTGCATTGCGGTCGCGCTGCGAGGGTTCGGGCGCGGCGGCCCGGCGGCCGAGGAGCCCGCCTACGACGACATCATCCAGGCGCGTAGCGGCGTGGCTGCACTGCAGGGCGGCCACGGCGAACCGACGTACGTCCGCAGCACGCTCGTGGACAAGGTCGTGGCGCTCCATGGTCTCGCCGCCCTGCTCGCGGCGCTGCGGCAGCGGGACCTGACCGGGCGCGGGATGGCGCTCGAGATCCCGATGTTCGAGACGATGGCTGCCTTCAATCTCGTCGAGCAGCAAGGTGGCCTCGTCTTCGACCCTCCGACGGGGCCGCCCGGCTACCGAAGGACCGCGTCGAGTCATCGCCGCCCCTACGCCACCAAGGACGGATCGGTCGCCGTCATGCTCTACACGGACCGCCATTGGCGAGTGTTCTTCGATCTCATCGGCCGACCCGAGTTGGCGAAGTCACCGCGCTACCGGACGATCCGCGAGCGTACCGAGCACATCGACGAGCTCTATCGTCTTCTCGCCGAGACGCTGCTCGAGCGCACGAGCCAGGAGTGGATCGACCTGCTCGGCCCTCACAAGATCCCGATCGGCTCCGTCAACGGGCTGAGCGACCTGGTCGACGATCCCCAGCTCATCGCCACCGACTTCTTCACTGCAGTCGAGCACCCGGCGGCCGGATCTTTGCGCCTCCCGCGATTGGCCGGGCCCACCGGCGCGAACCCGCCTCCCGCACGCGATTGGGCACCACTCCTCGGCGCCGACACTGAAGCCGTCGTCGGAGGTTCCGCGGCTGGCTGAATGCCGCCTACCGAGACCGCTGCAGATCGGCGAGGAGCGGGCTTGCGCCTGCTCTTCGCCTCCGGCTTGGAGACCAGTGCGCCCTCGGCCAGCTTTACGAGCGTCTCCGCGCAGGCGTCGAGGTCCGGGGTCGGGTCCAGCCGATACTGAACACCGGTCCCGAACAGAGCACCGTTGACGACGGTGGCGAGCTGGTCGAGGGCTTCCCGATCCGCCTTCGACCGGTGTGGTGCGCCAGCGGCGACGCTGAGAGATATAGCACGCGGCCTTGCGTCGGTCGCGGAAGAACTCCACGTAGCGGTCGTGCAATGGCCCGTCCGCTGACATCGCCTCGGTGAGCAGCATGAAGAGCGCCCCCGCGGTCGGACCGCGCAGCTAATCTGTCAGCCGGTCGAAGACTTCGCGCAAGCCCTCATCGCCCGAGGCCGTGATCGAGCCCGGGGCATGAGCCGATCGATCGCGCCAACGCCGGTTGCGCCTACCTGCACTCGACGATGACCTCGCCTGCCATCGTCATTGTCCACGCGTTCAGGCGCTCCGGCCGGTCCAGCGTGATAGTGGCGATCGGGTCGTCGACCTCGTAGATGACGGTGCTGTACTCAGACACTGGTGGGTTCTCTCTTCCCGAATCGTTCAGATGGTGCGCCCAGCGGCGGCCCAGTAGGGCTCACGCAGCTGACGCTTGAGGATCTTCCCGGAGTCCAGTCGGGGGATCTCGTCGAGGAACTCGACGACCTTGGGCACCTTGTAACCGGCCAACCGGGCGCGTACGAAGGCTCGCACGTCCTGTGCTGTCACCGCGGCAGTGCCGTCCAGCTCCGCAGCCGCCGCCAGTGCCTCGCCGTACTCGTCGTCCGGGATGCCGAAGACGGCCGCATCGCGGACGCCTGGCATGGTGAGCAGGCACTCCTCAATCTCGGGCGGGAAGATGTTCACGCCGCCGGAGATCACCATGTCCTTCTTGCGGTCGCTGAGGTAGAGGAAGCCGTCCTCATCGAGGTAGCCGATGTCGCCGGCGGTGAGGAATCCGTTCCGCTCGATCTCTGCTCGCGCGTCGGGACGGCCTTCGTAGACGAAGTCTGGCTGGCCTTCGATCCGGGTGAAGATCTCGCCGGACTCCCCGACCGGCAGCTCGTTGCCCATCGAATCAAGGATCTTGATCCGAACGTCGACCAGCGCCTTGCCCACGGTTCCTGGGTGCGCCAGCCACTCCTCGCTCGTCGCGCCGGTGACCACGCCGATCTCAAGGCTGCCGTACTGCTCCATGAGCACGGGTCCCCACCATTCGATGATCGCCTGCTTCACGTGGCGTGGGCACGGGGCTGCTCCCATCGTGACATGGCGTAGCGAGGACACGTTGTGCCGCTCACGCACCTCGAGCGGCAGCTGGAGCAGCCTGTTCAACATGATCGGAACCAGCATCAAGTTCGTGATCTGCTGTTCGTCAATCAGCCGAAGAAGGTCCTCGGCCTCGAACCGGTCCTGCAGGACGATGAAGCCTTTGCTGCGCACCCAACCCATCGCCCACGCCAACGGAGCGCCGTGATACATCGGCCCGGTTATGACCGCGCGGACGCCGGGCACGAATCCGCTGATTCGCGCCAGATCGGCCAGGTACGGCGTCGGGCCGGCCATCGCGTTGCGGCGCACGCCCTTGGGTTTGCCGGTTGTGCCCGAGGTGTAGAGCATGGCCGAAGGCGGTGCGACCGGGGCTTCGGCGCGCGGCTCGAAGCTGTCGATCCAGCTGCTCCATTCGACCATGCCATCCGGGACGTCCCACGCCTCTTTGGGGATCTTGTAGCTCTCGCCGATGTCGTACGGCGTGGGGACGACCCGCACCTCAAGACCCTCGGGCAGGAGCACGATCACCGGGCGCAGCAGGTCGGCGTGTGCCACCAGTACCTTGGCTTTGCAGTCGAGCAGGATGCCGAGCACGTCCTCTGGCTTACCGTGCCAGTTCTGCGGCACGGGGGCTGCCCCGACCATCCCCGCGGCCAGCGCTGCTTCGAAGAAGGCGATGTCGTTGCGCAGCAGCAGCGCCACGCGATCGCCAGCGCCCACGCCGATCGAACTCAGCGCGCTCGCGGCTCGCTTGGCTCGCTGATCGAGCGCTTCCAGGGTGACGAACTCCTCGCCACGCAGGATCCCCGGCTCTTCAATCACTTCATGCCCTCCGCGCTACTGGGTCAAAGCCTCGCTCCGACCACGTTCTTGCTGCTTTTCACGTGTCTCGACGATTGATCTACTTCAAGCTGATCGTGCCCGCGGTCAGCCATCGGTCGGGTAGTTCCCAGGGCCCGAGTGGCTCCGTGGCAGCCGCTTCACGTCGCCACGCAAGCGTTTCGGCGATGATCTCGTCCGCGCCTGCCTTCTTCAGGTTCTCCTCGACTTTGGCGAACGGTTGGAATCCCGGATCGGCCATCACCTCGATCGATCGGCGTTCGCCGGCTCCGATGCTGACGGTGCTGCCGAACACTCGCCGCACCGTGGCGGCCTGGGCGTAGTGGTCGCCGTGGGCGTGCGTCACGAGGAATTGCTCGACGTGGGACAGCGCGTGCCCGACTTCGGCAAGGCCTCGCTCGAGAGCCGCGAGGCTTTCCTCCAGCACCCAGCCGGCATCGATCAGGGTAACGCCGGAGTCCTCGGAGATCGCGTAGACGTTGACTGCATGCAATCCGTCGTTGGGCAGCGGGAGTGGGATCCGGAAGACCCCATCTAGGACTTGCTCGACGCCTGGCTCGTCCCAGGGTCTTTCGCTGGTGTTCTCGGTCACCGGTTCAGCTCATCCGTACGCCAGCGTCGAGGCTGATCGTCGTCGCGTTGAAGTACTGGTTCTCGACGATGTGCAGCACCAGGGCAGCAAACTCCTCAGGGTGGCCCAGGCGGGACGGCTGCAGGATCATCTTCTCCAACCTGGCCCGCACCTTGTCTGGCAGGAAGCTGGCCATGCTCGTGTCGAACAGGCCGGGGGCGATGGCAACGACACGCACGCCGAACTTCGCGACATCGCGGGCGACCGGAAGAGTCAGTCCGACTACGCCCGCCTTGCTCGAGGCGTAGGCCGCCTGGCCGCGCTGTCCCTGGTCCCATGCACCTGACGACACGTTGATGATGACTCCACGCTCGCCGTCGACGGGCTCGTTCGACGCCATCGCAGTAACGCACTGCCGCATCACATCGAACAGCCCGATTAGGTTGATTTCGATGACCTTGCGGAAGGTCTCCAATGGCAGCGATTCCTGCCCGTTCGTGATCGCACCAGGGGTGGCGACGCCTGCTGCGTTGAGGCACACGTCGATCTGACCGAACCGTCCAAGCACCGCCTCGATCGCGGCGGCGACTGAGTCGGGGTCCGCGACATTGGTCTGTACGGCGAGGGCGTCCTCACCGAGTTCGTCGGCGAGGGCGGTCAGGCGCGACTCGTCCATGTCGAGTAGCGCCACCTGTGCACCTTGCTTGGCCAGACGGATGGCGGCTGCACGACCGAGCCCTGAGCCTGCACCCGTGATGACGGCGACACGTCCTAACAGCTCCACGTGGATCTCCTTCTGTTGCTGGTTTGGTGCTCAGCGCGCCAGGACGGTGACCGCAGCCGCGGCCGGCTCGGGGCCGAGGTATCCTCCGGCGTTCTCTGCGACGGCGATCCGTGCGCACTCGACTTGTCGTGCCCCTGCCTCGCCGCGCAGCTGCTCCACCAGTTCGAACAGTTGCGCCAGGCCGGTCGCCCCGAGCGGGTGGCCCTTGCTGACCAGTCCACCACTGGGGTTGACGGGAAGCCGCCCGCCGAGCGAGGTCTCCCCTGCCCGGACCATGGCAATCGCCTTGTCCGATGAGGCGATCCCCAGCTCCTCGAGCACGATGAGCTCAGCTGGCGACGCCGCGTCATGCACCTCGAGAACGTCGATGTCCTCAGGCGAGATGCCGGCCTTGTCGAATGCGCGTCGCGCAGTCTCGGCTACGACCTGTTCCGGACGGCCGCGCACACCCGCGCCCACCACCGATGACAGCAGCCGCACTGAGCGCGCCAGGCCATCTCCTGTGGTGGCGCCGGTGAGTACCGCCGCGGCCGCGCCATCGCCGATCGGCGCGCACATCGGAACCGTGAGCGGTCCCGCAACCGGCCGGGCCGCGAGGATCTCCTCGACGCTGAACTGCTGGCGGAACTGGGCTCGCGGGTTCAGTGCGCCATGCGCATGGTTCTTGGAGGCCGCGCGCGCGAAGTCCTCCTGTGTGGCGCCACTGCGCTCGGAGTAGGCGCGGGCGTACTCGGCGTACACCTGCATGAACGGCGACCCCTGGCCTTCTTCGAGGCCGAGGGCGCGGCGCAGTTCAGGCAGGCGCTCCTGGTCCATCGCACCTTCCATGGCGCGCAACGCGCGGCCCTTCTCTGGGTGGGTCATCTTCTCCACGCCGAGCACAAGCACGTTCTCGGCCTCGCCGGCGGCAATCGCGATGCGGCCGAGCGAAATGGCCGTGCTGCCGCTTGCGCAAGCGTTCTCCACGTTGAAGACCGGCACGCCTGCCAGCGCGGTGTCGTCGAGCCACACTTGCCCACGCACGGACTCCTGGCCGGTGAGGCTGGCGGCGAACACGTTGCTGACGTAGACAGCCGCGATCGCCTCCGGCGCCAGTCCGGCGTCGGTGAGGGCGGCGTCGACCACCTCGGCGACCATCGCCTTCGGCGAGAGGTCGGGGAACTTGCCGAAGTGGGTCATGCCCACTCCAACGACTCGTACGTTGGTCACGATCTGCCTTTCAGTCCTCGAACTCGGGACGCTTGCCTTCACGGAACGCGGCTAGGCCGACGTGCACGTCAGGGGTCTTCAAATAGGCGCGCAGCGCGACCGACTCGGCCTCGCGCGCCTCCGCGAGGGTCGCGTCCAGCGAGTTGTTCGCCAGTTCCTTCATCGCTGCCAACACCCGCGGGCTGCGCACGGCAAGGGACCTGCTCAACTCCTCCAGCCGGGCATCGAGTCGCTCGGCCGGGACGACGGCGGTGACGAAGCCGGTGGCAACCAACTGCTCGGCGAGGACGAACTCGCCGGTGAACATGAGTCGCTTGGCCATCGCCGTCCCGACGGCACGCGGCAGCCGAGCCGACCCGCCTGCTCCGGGTAGCAGGCCGTAGTTGCTGTGCGCGTCGGCGAACCGGGCGTCCTCGACCGCGACCACGAGGTCGCAGGCCAGGGCGATCTCCAGGCCGCCAGCCGCAGTGATCCCGTTGATCCCGGCGATGACTGGCTTGGGGAACGCGGCGATCCGGTCAACCACGGCGGCCACCCGGTTCACGGTTGTCACCATCTTGCCGGTGTCGACCTGCTCGCCTGGCACCTGTACGAGGTCGGCGCCGGCGCAGAACGCGCGACCGGTGCCCCGGATCACGACGCCGCGCACGTCCTTCTCCGAGGCGCGATCGAGAGCGGCGGCTAGCCCGTAGATCATTTCCTCGTTGATCGCGTTGAGCACTTCGGGGCGCTGCAGGTGGACCCATAGCACCTTGCCCTTGAGCTCGGTGCGTATCGCGGGGAGGACCCCTACCCCGGCGGCGCTCACTGCTTGCTCTCCGCCGGGACGCGCCCCCACGCCTTCATGAAGGTCGGGTCGGCGGGGATGCCGAAGATCTCCTGGTTATGGGAGTGGCTGAGCTGGTGGTAGGCGAAGCCGATCTGCAGCGAGTCCTTACGGCCCATGCGATCCTGTGCGGCGTTGACGGCACTCTTGGCGAGCTTGAGCGCGAATAGTTGCATCTGGGCGATCCGCTCGGCAAGCGCGAGGGTGTAGTCCTGCAGCTCGCCGGCCGGGACGACCCGGTTGACCATGCCCACCTGTCGCGCTTCTTCTGCCGAGAAGAAGTCGGCGGTGAAGAGCAGCTCCTTGGCCTTGCGGATGCCCAGCTCGAACGGCTCGTGGAAGAACTCCGCGCAGGCCACGCCCATCTCCACAGGGTTCACCCGGAAGCTTGCGTCATCAGCCGCGATGATCAGGTCGCAGGGCCAGACGATCTGCATGCCGCCGCC
Organism: Antricoccus suffuscus; assembly: GCF_003003235.1. Classification (NCBI taxonomy): domain Bacteria; kingdom Bacillati; phylum Actinomycetota; class Actinomycetes; order Geodermatophilales; family Antricoccaceae; genus Antricoccus; species Antricoccus suffuscus. Next base: position 66,611 of record NZ_PVUE01000018.1, on the reverse strand, counting down.
GATGCAGCGGCCCTGCACCGCGGCGATGGTGGGCTTGGCGATGTTGCGCCAGCGCTCGGACAGACCGAGGTAGACCTCCTCCTCGATGGCCATGCGGCCCTCGGCCCCCTCGCAGCCGAAGCCACACCAGGTGCCGACGGTGTCGAAGTCGACGAACGCCTGCAGCCGCTCGGTGTCGCGCAGGTCGTGGCCCGACGAGAAGTCCCGCCCGGCGGCAGCCAGCACGATCACGCTGATGCTGTCGTCCTGGGCCGCCTTGTCGAACGCCTCGTTGAGCTCGTAGAGCATCTTGTAGCTCTGCGCGTTGCGCTTCTCGGGACGGTTGACGATGATCCGCGCGACCTTGGGCGCGGGCACCTCGTAGAGGATCGTCTCCCACTGCGTGGACCGGGTCTCGGTCATGCCTGTGCTCCTTCGGTTGCTGCCTGCTCGGACCCGTCGCCGGGCTGGACCGATGCGCGCGCATAGCCGAGCTTGTCCATGAAGGACGGGTCGATGCCGTAGCCGAACAGTTCACGGTTGTGCGCGTGGGTGAGTTGGTGGTGGGCGAACCCGATCGCCAGCGAGTCTTTACGGCCCATCCGGTCCTGTGCGGCGTTGACGGCCCCCTTGGCCAGCTTGAGCGCGAACAGCTGCATCCGGGCGATCCGCTCCGCCAGCGCCAGGGTGTACTCCATGAGTTCGGCGTCGGGGACGACCCGGTTGACCATGCCGTGCTGGGCCGCCTCAGCGGCGGACAGCTCCATGGCCGTGAACATGAACTCCTTGGCCTTGCGGGTGCCCAGCTCCCACGGCTCGTGGAAGAACTCGGTGCCCGAGACGCCCATCTCGATGGTGTTGTTGCGGAAGATGGCGCTCTCCCCAGCGACGATGAGGTCCATCGGCCAGGCCAGCATCAGGCCGCCGGCGATACACTTTCCTTGCACCTCGGCGATCGTCGGCTTGGCGATGTTGCGCCACCGCTCGGAGAGGCCGAGGTAGACTTCCTGCTCGACGGCCACCGGGCCTTCGGCGCCGGCGCAGCCGAAGCCGCACCAGGTGCCGACAGTGTCGAAGTCCACGAACGCCTGCATCCGGCGGGTGTCCTTGAGGTCGTGACCTGACGAGAAGTCGGAGCCGTCGGCCGCCAGGATGATGACGCTGATCGCGTCGTCCTGAGCCGCTTTGTCGAAGGCCGCGTTGAGCTCGTACAGCAGGTGGTAGCTCTGGGCGTTGCGCTTCTCGGGCCGGGCGAGCACGATGCGGGCGACCTTGGGCGCCGGCACCTCGTAGCGGATGAACTCGAAGTCGCTCATGTCTGTGCCGCCTGCTCCAGGGCCAGGCGGGCGTTGAGTGGCTCGAACGCGCTCATCAGGACCTTGTGCCGGTCGAGCAACGGCTGCTCGATCATGTGGTCGGTGTAGATGTAGAGGTGTTCGCCCTTGATCGCGTCGATCACGAGGTCCCCCACGAAGTCGGGCGAGGCACCGCCGGACAGCTGGTGCCGGGAACGTTCGCGGCGCTCATCGGTCTTGTTGATCGGGTCGCCTTTGCCCTCGGCGCGGATCGCGACCGAGTTGTCGACGATGCCCGTGGCGACGTAGCCGGGACAGAGAACGCTGACCCCGATGTTGAACTTCTTCAGCCCGTGCCAAAGGGCTTCGGACATGCCGACCACAGCGAACTTGGTGGCGCTGTACATGACGCCCGCGCCGATCACGACGAGCCCCGCGCCGGAGGAGGTGTTGACGATGTGGCCGCCGTCCCCGCGCTCGATCATGCGCGGCATGAAGGTCTGGACTCCGTTGACGACGCCGTTGAGGTTGATGTCGATCATCCAGTCCCACGTCTCGTAGGTCATCTTGGACGTCGACTCACCGCCGGCGACGCCGGCGTTGTTGAACACCAGCGAGACAGGCCCGAGTTTGCTCTCCACCTCATCGGCGAGCTCCGCAAACCGCTGCCGGTCGCGAACGTCGAGAATGAAGACCTCTGTCGGCACCAGCGCCGACAGTTCCTCTCTGGCCGCGTCCAGCGCGGCAGCGTCGAGATCGACAAGAGCGAGCTTCACGCCCTCTTTGGCCAAGGCTCGAGCTATGCCGAGTCCGATACCGCGCGCCCCACCCGTGATGAAGGCCGTGCGGCCGTTGAGCTGTTCCACTTACACCCACTCCTGTTTTTAGTGTTTGGCAGAATGCACTATCCGCGCCATCTGGCCAAGTCTATGGCAGTTAGCACAGACTTGGGAAGACTTACCGACTGCTCAGTCGTCGACCTCGATCACTTCACCAGCACGTGGCGGGGATCGTTGGACGCGAACCCCGTCAGACCAGCTGCACCCAGCCAGGTGTTCGGCGGCACACAGATGGTGATCTGGTTGGTGCCCGCCTCCAGCGCCGCGTTCGTGGCTTTGCCGATGGCCGTCGCGCGTAGCTTTGGGTCCGCGCTGAGATAAGACTCCGCGAGGTATTCCGGGATCTTTGGGTCGAGGTACACGTCCGACACCGGGCTGAGTTTGAAGTACTTCGACTCCCACGAGGCAGGGTCTGGGGAACCTGGTGTGGTGAGCGTGACGACCATCTGGTAGTCCCCCTTGAGTGAACGAGTAGTCAGGTCCACGTAGTCGATGGCATTCACCTTGGCACTGATACCGATCTTGGACAGGTCACCCTGCACCACCTCGGCCAGATGCTGGTACACGGTGATGTTCGGAGCCAGGATCGTCAGCGACAGATCCGGGGCGTTCTTAGCCACAAGTGCCTTCGCTGCAGCGACGTCGTGCTTGAGGTAGGGCTTCTCATCGATGGTCTTGTCGTGGGCCCAGTACTTGTCGTTGTACGGCTGCGCAGTGATCGAGCAGATGCCGTTGCCCAGCGTCTTGTTGATGCCCTCACGGTCAATCGCCATCGAGATGGCTCGGCGCACATCCGGATTGTCCAGTCCCGGCTGGGTCGCGTTGAGCTGGACGGCGTATGCCGTGGCCGCGGGGATCTCGAAGTGCTCCAGGCCGGCGGCCTCTGCCTCGGGGATCTGGCTTGCACGCGAGATCGCGATGTCGAGCTGGCCGGACTTCAACGCATTCAAGCGAGCAGCGTCGTCGGCGATGAAGCTCACCTCGACAGACCGCGGGACGATGTCCTTGGCGTTCCAGTAGCCGTCCCAGTAGGTGAAGGTCACCTTGGCGTTGCTAATGGTGCCGATCTTGAACGGGCCCGCGCCGACGGGCTTCGTGGCGTTGGTGCCGGCGGCCAAGCTGGCGGGGCTCGACATCATCCCGGCCAGGCCTGCCAGCAAGCCTGGCAGGTCACCGCCGGGTCGGCTCATCATGAACTTGAGCGCCAGCGGACCTGTCGCCTCGACCGACTTCACCATTGCGAGCGAGTTGGCGACCAGACTCTTGTCGCTCCTCATGTAGTCAAAGTTTGACACCGCGGCCTTGGCGTCGAAGGTTGATCCGTCCTGGAACTTCACCCCGTCACGCAGCGTCATGTCCAGAGACATTCCGTCGGACGAGAGCTTCCAGTCGGTCGCCAGCATCGGCGTCAGGACGCCGTTGGTATCCGTGTGGATAAGCGTGTCGTAGATCAGACCGAAGTACACGATGTGTGTCGCGGAGCCCACCGTGGCCGGGTCGAAGGTCGTCGGGAGGGTCGAGGTGCCCCAGCGCACGGTCTTGCCGGTGCCGGGCGCCACCGAAGAGGTGCCGTCTTTCTTGTCGTCGCTGCCACACGCGGTGAGGGATCCGACTAGGGCAGCGACCAGCAGACACAAAATTACTCGTCTCAATGGATTTCCTATCACTTGGTGCTTCATTTGAGGAGGTCTTATGCGCAAGGGGCAGCGTCCGATCCGGACGACCGCCTGATCAGTGGAATAGGGGAATAGGGTGGGCGCTGGATCAGCGCTCGATCGAGCGTCGTGACTTACCGACGTGGCTTCCTGAATGCGGGTCGCTATGGAATGCCTCCCGTCTGCACGCCGGTGTGCAGTAGGCAGGCGACCTGGTGGCCGCCGCCGATCTGCAGCAGAGGTGGGTCCACAGTGGCGCACTCGGCCATAGCTTTCGGGCACCGCAGCCGGAACCGGCAGCCCTCAGGGATGGCGTCCGGGCTCGGGATCTCCCCCCGCAGCACGATGCGCTGCCGGGTGCGCTGCACAGCCGGGTCCGCGACCGGAACGGCTGACAGCAGCGCCTCGGTGTAGGGGTGCAGGCATGACGACGCAATCCGATCAGCCGGGCCCTGCTCCACGATTCGGCCGAGGTACATCACGGCAATGTAATGGGAGAGGTGGCTCACCGTGGCGAAGTCGTGCGAGATCAGCACAATCGCCAACCCCTCCTCTAGCTGTAGCTTGAGCAGCAAGTTGAGAATCTCCGACCGCGTGCTCAGGTCGAGTGCGGAGGTCGGCTCGTCCGCCAGCAGTACAGCCGGGCCCAGCGAGAGGGAGCGTGCGATCGCGACCCGCTGCCGCTGGCCGCCGGACAATTGGTCGGGGCGCCGCTGCACCAGGCGCGGGTCGAGCGCGACCCGCTCGGCGAGTTCCTCAGCACGTCCTACCAGACCGGACTTCTTGGCGATGTTGTGCACCAGCAACGGCTCCGTCATTGCGTGTGCGGCGGTCTTGGTAGGATCCAATGAGCCGTAGGGGTTTTGGTGGATCATCTGCACGCTGCGGCGGAATGATCGCAGCTGAGCGCGCTTGAGATCGGACACGTCCGCTCCCTCGAAGAGCAGGGACCCACTGTCGATCGGCAACAGTCGCGTCAGCAGTCGGCCGAGCGTGGACTTACCCGACCCGGACTCGCCGACAATGCCGATCGTCTCGCCTTTGCCCACCTCCAGCGACACGGAGTCGACGGCTCGCACATAACGGCGTGCAGTGCCCCGCGAATTGCGCCCGGCCCGGAAAGATTTGGTCAGCGCCGCGGCCGTGAGCAGCGGACTTTCCACAACCTCGTTCACAGTGAAGGCTCCGATCCAAACTGGGCGCTCGCGTGGACGCAGCGGCTTTCGTGTTCCACAGCGACGTGGCGGATTTCGATGGGCCCCACCGTGCACACGCCGGGGACGACGTGGGCGCAGCGGTCTTGGAATCGACACCCATCCGGGAAGACGCCCGCAGGAGGCACCCGGCCCCCGATCACAGGGAGCGGCTGGCGGGTTCGGCCGACCTGCGGCACCGACGACAGCAGGGCGCGCGTGTAGGGATGCGCCGGCGATGCGAACAGTTCGTCGGTGGGCGCTTGCTCGGCGGCCTGTCCGGCGTACATGACGACGACACGGTCGGCCACACCGGCTACGACACCCAGGTCATGGGTCACCAACAGCAACGCCATTTTGGTGCGTCCTAGCAGGTCTTCCAGCAGTTCCAGGATCTCGGCCTGCACGGTGACGTCGAGAGCCGTAGTCGGTTCGTCGGCGATCAGCAGCCGGGGCTCGCAGGCGACCGCAGCGGCGATCAACGCCCGCTGCTGCATACCACCGCTGAATTGGAACGGGAAGGACGCGGCACGAGCGCGCGGGTTTGAGATTCCCACCAGGTCCAGCAACTCGACCGCCCGCTCGCCGGCGGTTTTGCGCGACTCGCCTAGGTGCAGGCGGCGCGATTCCGCGATCTGGTCGCCGACCGTCATGGTCGGGTCCAGGCTCGACATCGGGTCCTGAAAGACCGCTCCCACGACTGAGCCGCGCAGTGCCGACAGCCGCGTCGACGATGCCCTGGTGATGTCCTCGCCTGCCAGTACGACTGAGCCGCCCGCGATGCGCACCGCCTGGGGCAGGAGACCGAGGATCGCCAAAGCCGTTAGTGACTTCCCGCACCCGGACTCGCCGATCAGAGCGACCGTCTCCCCCGCCCTCACCTCGAAGCTGACGTCCTGGACAAGTTCCAGCTGCTCGGAGGGGCCGGAGAGGTCGAGGCGTAGTTGGTCGACGGCTAGGACCGTGTCGGTCTGTATTAGCGCTGGGCTCTTCACGGTCATGCCTCCTTCCGATCTGCTGTCACGTCACGTATCACGTCACCGAAGGTGTTCAGCACAAGGATGGTCACCGTCAGGCATAGGCCCGTAGGCAAAACGGCGAAAGGAGCCTGGAACTGGCTTTCCGCAGCAGTCTTGAGCATGGATCCCCAACTCGCCTGCGGCAGCTGTACGCCCAAGCCGAGAAAGCTCAGGCTCGCCTCCGCTAACAGGGCGAAGCCCATCATCAAACTGATTTGCACCAGCAGTGGGGCGAGCACGTTGGGCAAGCAGTGCACCCAGACGACACGGGCGGTCGAGGAGCCGATGGATTCCGCCGCGTCGACATACCCCTCCTCGGCCACGTTCAGTGTGGCGCCGCGCACGATCCGAAACAAGCGCGGCGCAAATACCAAGCCAATCGCGAGCATTGTGGTCGTCAGCCCGGATCCCACCGCTGCGACGATCGCGATCGCTGCGACGATCGGCGGGATGCTCAAGAGTGCATCAGCGACGCGGCCCATCAGATCGGCGACTCGTCCACGCCGATAGCCGGCGTACAGACCGGATGGCAGCCCCAGCACCACGGCGAGCCCAACCGCGACGATCGGAGCGTTCACTGCGATCCGAGTGGCATAGACGAGCCTGCTCAGCACGTCTCGCCCGAGGTAGTCGGTGCCGAGCCAGTGCTTCGAGGACGGACCTTGCATCGCGGAGACCAGATCTTGGGCGTACGGGTCCTGAGGCGCCACCATAGGTGCGAAGATCGCCACCAACACGAGCAGAGTCAGGAAGACGAAGCAGAATCTGCCCGCACGATGATGCAGGATCCTGCGCAGGGTCACGGGCATCCTGATCCAATGGCCTGGCCGCCTCAACGGTGCCGAGATCGCGGTCATCGCCGCACCTTCGGGTTGATCCAGCCGTAGGACGTGTCGACAATTAGGTTGATCACGACCACCACTACGGCGACCATGAGGACGTATGCCTGGACCACTGGGTAGTCGTGGCGCAGGACGGCCGCGATGGCGACCGAGCCGAGGCCGGGGATGGCGAACACCTGCTCGACGACCACGACACCGCCGAGCAAGGTCGCGGCCTGCAGGCCGAAGACCGTGACTACCGGAATCGCCGCATTGCGCAACACGTGGCGACGCACCAGCCAGCCCCCGTTCGCACCGCGTGCACGCGCCGCGAGCATGTACGGCTTCGCCATAACGTCAACTACACCGCCGCGCGCCTGGCGTGCGACCTCGGCGCTCAGCGCGAGCGCCAAGGCCACGCAGGGCAGCACGATATGGCTGAGCCAGGGCCCGATACCGTCTGAGATCGGAGCGTAGCCGGTGGCAGGGAACCACTTCAACTTGAAGGCAAACAGGGAGACGAGCACGAGCCCAACCCAGAAGCTCGGCATTGCGATGCCCAAGGTCGCCAAGAGTGAGACGACCCGATCCACCCACGTCTCGCGACCGAGTCCGGCGGCCGCCCCTGCCGCGACGCCGAATACGGCAGCGAGAAGCAGGGCGAGCAGCGTTATGGAGAGAGTAGCCGGCGCGGCCTCCCAGAGGCCCGTGGCGACCGAGCGGCGCGTGAAGAGCGAGTCGCCGAAGTCGCCATGGACGACGCCTCCGAGCCAGTTCAGATACTGCACGATCAGAGGCCGATCCAGTCCCAGCTGCGCCCGCGCGATGTCAAGCTGCTGCGGCGTTGCATCCTCGCCGACGACGATGTCGGCGGCGTTGCCAGGTGCCAACTGAAGCAAGAAGAAGACCACGACCGACACCAGTAGCACGGTGCCGACGGCTCCGGCCAGCCTTCGGCCGACGTGGCTCAACCTACTGCGCACTTGCTCAACTCCAAAGAACTCAATGACCTGTCAGTGAAGGGCATCACTCTCGCTCAAAGGCTGAACCTACACACGGTTAGAGACTATGTCAATCATCATAGGACCGGGCTCGGGCGCATCGCGACCCGTCCCGCGCAGCTCTCGTCCGGGCTTGGCCGCCAAAACCGCGGCCCACTACGGGTGGCAAACTCACTCGGATGCGGCGAGCAAACGAATGCTCGAATGGAATGAACATGGGTCGGTGACGGCATCGCCGTGCGGATCGCGCATACACCCGTCGACATGGCCGGCGAGGCCACGTTCGTGCGCGCTCTGCCGCGGGAGATCGGAACCCAGTGGTCCTCGGGGAGGGCGCCAGCCGGGTACCGCTGGACCGCGACTGCGGAGGTTCGCGGCCACAACCTGCACTAGACATGGCCGACGCTGACGTCTGCGGAGCAACGACAGCCGAACCGTCAGTTGTGGGCTTCGGCCCGAATCGTGCACGACGCGAGCCCGTCCCTCAGAACGCATATCGCCTCGCAACGGGGTTTCATACGGGCAACGCTCGGCGATGCTACGGCGGCGGCTAGACGCGTCGGCGTCGCAGTAGGGACCGTCCATCAGTCGCGGCTTCACGAAGTCACCGAGGGCTACTTCCGGGCAGCACTCGAGGCCGCGCAGACCGTCAACCACGGCGACCTCGCCCTGATGAACGCCCTACGGGACGGCGAGGCCGTTGTCTTGCTGGGTTTTGGAGCTCGTCGTGCTCGGCCAGGTCGAGGACGACCTACGTCGACAGGTATCAGAGACCCGAGTATGAAGAGGGCCAGTGCGTTGCTTCGGAAGCAGGCGCCGCCGCGACCGAAATCGCCGCTCGTCACATGGATCCGGTTCATGGTCGGCGCCTTATCCGCGGCGCCGCGGTTCTCGACCAACTCCGCGCCTTGGCATCTGGCTCGCCCGGGATGGTATCGAGGACTGGCAGCCGAGCCGGCCCCTCACTTACCTACTCGACGCCGAGGGCGGTTATCCCGCGACCCCGTTCAGATAACCGGCTCTTGCGCGCTGGCGCATTCAGACCCCGACTACACCCTCGATCGCGAAGAGTCTGATGTTCATCAGTCTCGTCGCTTCTTCGCTTGTCCGACTGGCAGCGCCGGCCGCGGCGAAGGACAGGGAAATTCTGGAATTCCAATACACCCGTGCGCGGAGCAAACAATCCACGGGCTCGATGACGCCCTCCAAGTCAAGCTCAAATTACGGGCTCGCACGTACCATATTGCGCGACGACGTCGACCCTGACCGGCGCTACTAGCATTGCCGTACGCCGCGGCCGGCCAAGAGATCGACCGCTTGGGGAGTTCTCGGCCACTCCGCGCGGCGCCCAAAAGGCTAAATTGATAAAGTCGGCCGAGTCGGCCCACTTGATTTTTTGAGCGAGGCGCCGGGCCGTTGTAGGCCACCCGGAAGACACTGCCTGTTGATCGAGTCGAGGCGAGCCCTAGTCAGGTATGTCTCCAAGTGCTCCAAGAGGAGTTGCCTCGGCCGGAGCGCTGATGGCCAACGCCTAGTCAGCGGGTCGCGTGCGATCGCTTTAACGGTGGCCTTGCGGATCTGACTTGGGCGCCGGTATCGGGCCAATGCCGAGTGCGGCCTCGGTGAGCCTGGCCAGCGTTTCCATGCATGCGTCAAGATCGAGGGCCGGGTCGAGCTGGTACTGCAAGCCGATCCCGAAGACTGCCCCATTCACCACAGTAAGCAGCAGGTCGAGCGCCTCACGGTCGGCGTTCGATCTGCGGGGAGAACCGGTGGCCGAGCTAATCGCATAGCCGGCGGCCTTGCGCCGGGTCCGGAAGAACTCGACATAATGAGTGTGCACCGGGCTGTCGGATGAAATAGCCTCGGTAAGCAACATGTAGAGCACGCCGGCGGTCGGGCCCCGCATCCACTCCTTGAGTCGGTCGAATACCTCGCGCACACCACCCGGGCCCGAAGCCGCGATTGAGCCAGGCGGCATTAACTGATCCACGGCACGCTCCACCACCGCGATCAGCAAGCCGTCCTTGTTCGCGAAATGCCAGGGGATTGACCCTCGGCTGATACCAGAACGCTCCGCCACGTCGACGAACGACGTTCGGGAAAAGCCTTTCTCTGCGAACAACTCCTCCGCGGCATCCATGATGCGGCGGCGACTCTCTTCACCGATCTCTTCTATCCGGCTTTTGCGTAGCGGCATGCGCCGCACCTCACTGTCGGCATCTATCAAGTATCCGCCCAGCCCATCTCATCGTATGTCACACGCCATACCGTATGTTTCCATGTCCAGCATAGTCACTCAGTCCCCAGACGAGCGTACTGCGGCGCCCGCTTCTCCAGAAACGACTGCCAGCCCTCCTGAATGTCACCACTGTCGACGCACGCAGCAAGCAACGAACTCGAGGCTCTGGCGGAGTTAGTGAGAGTCCCAGACAGGTCCGCATAGATCTGCTTCTTGATGGTCGCCATCGACGTGGGCGAGCACAGCAACAAGGTCTGGAGATACTCCCGCGCAGCTGTGAGGAGCTCGCCCGCGGGCAGCACTCTGTCGACCCATCCAAGTCTGAACGCCTCGTCGGGCTGCACTCGGCGCGAGGAGATCAGGACGTCGAAGGCCGCACCCGGTCCGATGAGTCGCGACAGAAGCCAACTGCTCGCGCCCTCGGCGACAGTGCCACGCTGCGAGAACGCCATCGTGAACATCGCCTCCTGCGACATGAAGCGAAGGTCGGCCCACAGCGCGATGACCGCCCCCATTCCGACGGCTGGGCCGTTGACCGCAGCGATCACCGGCTTATCGAGGTTGCGCATTAGTGCAAATGGACCGGCCGTCTCCGCGTTCGTCGCCAACGACTCATGAGCAGACGCAGGTGCCGCTGGCTTCGGCACTCGGAGGTCGTCCAGCGTGAGGTCCTTGAGGTCACCGCCGGAGCAGAATGCCCGCCCCGTTCCGGTGACGATCACCCCGACCACCCGTCTGTCGTTGCCCGCACTCGTGAGCGCGTGCCCCAACTCGCGGGACATCGTCATCGTCCACGCGTTCAGCCGTTCCGGGCGGTTCAGTGTGATGGTGGCGATCGGATCGTCCACGTCGTACAGGATGGTCTCGTAGTCAGTCAAGGGTCTTCACTCTCAGGTTCGGGTTCGGGTTCGGGTTCGGGTTCGGGTTCGGTCAGGAGTATCAGATTGTGCGACCCGTCGCGGCCCAGTAGGGCTCGCGAAGTTCGCGCTTGAGGATCTTGCCGGAGTCCAGACGCGGGATCTGGTTGATGAAGTCGACCACCTTGGGCGCGTTGAAAGTGGCCATCCGGTCCCGAATGAACATTTGTACGTCGCCCGCGGTGACCTCAACCGTGCCATCCAACTCGACGGCAGCCGCCACCGATTCGCCGAACTCCTCATCCGGGATGCCGAACACCGCCACATCGCGAACTCCCGGCATGGTGAGGAGAACCTCCTCGACGGCCGGCGGGTAGATGTTCACCCCGCCGGAGATCACCATGTCCTTTTTCCGATCGCTGAGGTATAGGAAGCCGTCATCGTCCAGATAACCGATGTCGCCGGCGGTCAGGAACCCATCCTTCTCCATCTCGGCGCGCGCGTCAGGACGACCTTCGTACTCGAAGTCAGGCTGTTGCGCGATCTGGGTATAGATCTCCCCCGGTTCCCCGATCGGCATTTCATTGCCGTCGGCATCGAGGATCTTGACCTCTACGCCGGGTAGCGCCTTCCCCACCGTGCCCGGATGTGCCATCCACTCCTGCGCAGTGGCGCCGGTGCAGACGCCGGTCTCAAGGCTCCCGTACATCTCGTATACCACTGGGCCCCACCAGTCGATCATGGCCTGCTTGACGTGCCTCGGGCACGGGGCAGCAGCATTGGTAACGTGGCGCAGGGACGACACGTCGAACTTCTCGCGCATATCGACCGGCAGCTTGAGCAGGCGGCTGTACATGATCGGCACGAGGTACAGGCTGCTGACCTGTTGCTCCTCAATGATCCGTAGCAGGTCCTCGGGATCGAACTTCGCCTGGAGCACGACAAAGCCACCGGCGCGCACCCAGCCCAGGCCCCAGAAGTGTGGTGCGCCGTGGTACATCGGGCCCGTCACGACGGCGCGGGCGCCGGGTACCACGCCGAAGTACTCGGCCATCCGCGAGTAGTAGCCGTCCTCGGTCATGGCCTCGGCCGACTTGGCCTTGCGACGCACGCCTTTAGGGTTGCCCGTCGTGCCAGAGGTGTACATCATGGCGCCCGGCGCGGGCACCGGGGCGTCGGGCCATGGATCGAACTCATCGACCCAGGTGTCCCATGCGACCAGCCCGTCAGGGACAGCACATAGGTCTTTGGCAATGCCGTACGCCTTGCCGATGTCATCCGGCGTGGGGACCACGCGGATCTCCATGCCCTCCGGGATCAGGCCGAGTACTGGGCGCAACAGGTCGGCGTGCGCGACTACGACCTTGGCCTTGCAATCGCGCAGTATGCCGAGCACGTCCTCTGGCTTGCCGTGCCAGTTTTGCGGGACTGATGCGGCGCCGATAGCGCCTGCCGCGAGGGTCGCTTCGAAGAACGGGATGTCGTTGCGGAGCAGCAGCGCCACTGCGTCACCTGAACCCACGCCGATCGAGTCGAGTGCCGTTGCCGCGCGAAGGGCGCGCTCATTGAGCGTCTCGGTCGAGATGAACTCATCGCCCCGCAGGATCCCCGATTCTTTGATCACTTCAAACCTCCGGCTGTCGGTCGAAAAAACACTGGTTTGGCCACTACGCTGCTCAATCTAATCTATAGCATTTAACCATTGCTATGCTGATCAGCATAGCAACTAGATTGAACGGCCGCTTGCGGGCCATTACCGCTCGCGCAACTGGCGCTTGAGGATTTTTCGGAGTCCAGCTGCGGGATCTCGTCAAGGAAGTCGATTACCTTGGGCACCTTGTAATTCGCTAGGCGCCTGCCTACGAAGGAACGTACGTCGTCAGCCGTGACCGCCACGCTGTCCATGTCCTTTTTCCGATCGCTGAGGTATAGGAAGCCGTCATTATCGTGATAATCGATGTCGCCGGCGGTCAGGAACCCATCCTTCTCCATCTCGGCGCGCGCGTCAGGACGACCTTCGTACTCGAAGTCAGGCTGTTGCGCGATCTGGGTATAGATCTCCCCCGGTTCCCCGATCGGTACCTCAATGCCGTCGGCATCGAGGATTTTGATATTCACGTCCACGAGTGCCTTGCCGACCGCGCCCGGATGAGCCATCCATTCCTGCGCAGTGGCGCCGGTGCAGACGCCGATCTCGAGGCTGCCGTACTGCTCAATGAGCACTGGTCCCCACCAGTCGATCATGGCCTGCTTCGTGTGCTGCGGGCACGGAGCGCCGCCCAACACGACGTGGCGCACCGAGGACACGTCGTACTTCGCGCGGGTCTCATCGGGCAGTTGCAAGAGACGGTTGAACATGATCGGCACCAGCATCAGGTTGCTGATCTGCTTTTCGTAGATAAGTCGGAGCAGGTCCTCTGCGTCGAAGCGGTCCTGGAGCACGACGAAGCTGCGGCTGCGAACCCACCCTAGCGCCCGCGAGGAATGCCCGCCGGACCGGGGAATTCCTTGCTTGACGCTAGGAAAATACTTCTGCGTCACTGCAAAAGAAAGCGGCTGCGTGGGCCACGCCGACATGCTGTTGGTCATGCCCCCGCGCGCCCTCGTTGGTGCTGACCATCATCGGTCCTGCCGTGTCGAAGATGCTTAGCGCTAGTCGTCTTGGCGGGCCGGCGGTGATGGCGCTGGCGGCCGCGCGCTCGTGTGCTGCGGGCCGCTCAAGAATGGTCTGGGGATAGACCAGGTCGCTACGGCGATCGCGACGGCTGCCGTGATAGAACCACGCGCCCCGCGCGGTCGACCGCATCGGGCATCTTCTGCTTAGACGATCATCGCTGATTCGGCTCAGCCCTTTTGTTGCTTCGAAAATGAACCGCGCCGACAAATGCAACAACCAAGGTTATAGCGCCAGAGGCGCAGAGCCCCGCACCGAGGTGCCACCTTAGGAGAGTTGCGCCTAACGCCGCACCGCTTAGCATTAAGGCGATGGCCGCTACCCGACGCAGTCCCCGCCCGTCCCCACCGCTGCCGAGTGCCAGTTCGGAAGCGAGCGCCGTAATCGTGGAGGTGATGACGACGGTGGTGACGTCCTTGACCGCTATAAAGCGAGCGGCGCCGGCCTGCGCGCCCATAGCGCAACCGAGCAGGGAGGTGGTGATGACCTGGACTGTGCTGGAAGGGTGATCACCGACAATCAACAACGTCGCCGCGAGCACGAGAATAAGTAGCCCAATGGTTCCGAAGAGGAGGCTAAGGCGATTGCTCCAGCCCGATTGTGCTTTGCGTAATGACCTTCCTGCGATAGTTGCGCCTAGGAAGAAGCCGAAGAACGCGATCAATGGCCCGACAACCGGAAAACCTCCAGCTCCCAGGAGGCCCATCCCGAGGACGACGACGTTGCCTGTCATGTTGCCAGCAAAGACTCGATCCAGGCCAAGAAAGCCGACGGCGTCAACGATCCCAGTCGAAAATGTCAACAGGAGCATGAGTGCCAGATGCGCCGAGTCAGTGGGCACGCCGGCTAAGTGGCTTTTCAAGAAATGACCTTTCGGGAGGGGCACGAGGCCTGATTGGTGAGGTGTATGGCGAGCCAATTCCTGCGGCGTGAAATGCCGCGGCTTGATGAGGGAACATCGTCGCGGGCGAGGCGCAATTTGACAGCGCGAACCCGTTTTACGGTCTAACCGTGCTGAAGCCCTAGCTTCGTTATTCCATGCCGCTGACGTCGAACCGGTGTACGACTCGTGCTGCCGCTCGGGTGGTTAACCGGATCCCATTAGCCCAGCAGCCACGGCACACTCACTCCTCTATTCGGGGTAGAAAGCATAGTGCTGCCTTGACAATGGCGCGCCCTGGCTTCCTGGAGGTTGTCTCGCGCGAGGTCAAAGAAGTTTGCCACTGTGTTGTGCCGGAACCCCGTCCTGGTCTCCTGAATACGAGACCGGTCGAGCGGAAGTGACGTCTTCGCTGTTCTGAATCGGACGAATACTCTCCTGTTCGTCTTGGACCCGGGACTCGACCCATCGCGCCGTCGCCTGATTGGCATGCTTGAAGTGCGCAGCCATTAGTCGCCGCGCCGTGCTTGCGTCGTGATCTGCGATTGCCTGGCCGATTCGGTCGTGCTCCGCCAGGTTCTTACGGAGTAGATGGGTATTGCCCGCATATGCGCCGAAAGAGAGGTTGCGGGGCATACGCCGATGCAAGTCCATAAGGGTCAAGCTGAGTTGGTGGTTTCCGGCGGCTTCGACGATGACCGAATGGAAGTCTTCATTTGCATCACCCCACATGTCTGCGAGGTCGTGGCGGTCTGTTCTCTCGACCGTGTCGAGAGAACAGCGGAATGCGTCCCATGCGTGATGCATACGGCTAAGTTGGGCGTCGTTGATACGTTCTGCGGCGAGTTCTGCGGCGAGGCCCTGGAGTTCTGAGCGCACTTCTCCAAGCTCGCGGATGTCTCGACTTGAGGGGCCGTTTACCCGAGCGCCCCGGTTCGGAACGATGGTCACGACGCCCTGCGCCGCCAGAACTCGCAAGGCCTCACGTACAGGGGTTCGACTGACGCCATAGTCTTTGGCCAAGGCACTGTGGCGTAGCCAGGTCCCGATGGGGATAGCGCCGGTAATGATGGATTTTTGCAACTCGGTCAGAACGCGGTCGGTCGATGACAGCTTTACCTCAACGTCGTAGTGGCTCCCGTCGGCTGCATTCGACGTCACTCGCGGGCCCCTCGGATCCCTAATGGACGACAAGGTCGAGCGACGCGGTCAGAATCTGGTGGTCGTATGTGGACGGGTCGTTGTGCCTCGACCATTGGTCTCATGCGGTAAGGGTCCTTCGCTTGGCGATTCTTGTAGTAACTCGATGATGTAGTGCGTAACCGGGTGGTCCTCGAGATTGCGTAATCGATGGGGCGGAAGCGGACCGCCCCGACCAACAGTCTTGAAGAAGGCGTATCCACGCTCGGCCTCTTGGGCGACCTTCCACTCATCATCGCCGTAGTCCTGACCCTGCGCGCGGCCGGCCGTCGGCCACAGGATGAGGTGGTCGTGGTGATGCTCATGGAATTCATAAGTGCCCCCCTCCGCCTCAAGGTTCATGGCCCACACGCGTATCCGATCATTCTCGAAGACGAGTTCGTCGCCTGGGGCAGAGGTAAACGTTGGAGTGGGTTCCGGAGTCACGTCGTTCATTGAAGTCCCTTCGTGGGCGACGCGCTTACGTCTTTCGATGTCGCGTTTCATCCAACACTGGCTTATATTGCATCCAATCATATCAATTTCAGATGCAACACGAGAAGGTGCCCGGTGACCCCCCATTTTTTGACACGTCCAGATCTAAAAGGCTCCTTCGGCATGTGCGCCTCGAGCCACTGGATTGCATCGGCCGTCGGCCAGTCGGTACTGGAGAGGAACGGCAACGCCTTCGACGCGGCGGTCGCTATGGGATTTGTCCTGCACGTGGTGGAACCTCATCTGAACGGGCCAGGGGGAGAAGTCGTTGCACTTATCGCGCCAGTGGGAAGCCGACCGCAAACGCTAAATGGTCAAGGAGTCGCCCCCGAAGCGGCCACGATCGCGCATTTCGAAAGTCTAGGCCTAGACATGGTGCCAGGGGCCGGTGCATTGGCTGCGGCAGTGCCGGGTGCGTTCGATGCGTGGTTGCTGCTCTTACGTGATCACGGAACATGGGAGCTTGCCGACGCCCTTGCATACGCAGAACACTACGCACGCATCGGGCATAGCGTCGTTCCTAAGGAAGCCGACACGATCGCGACCGTTGCCGGGCTTTTCCGCGAGCATTGGCCGACGTCAGCGGCGCAGTGGCTCGTGGACGGTACGGCGCCGCAAGGTGGTCAGTGGGTGCGGAACTCTGCGTATGCGCGAACTTTGAATCGTCTGGGCGCGGCGGCCGTGGGGCCCGATCGTGAAGCGCGAATCGATGCCGCACGCCGGGAATGGCGCAGCGGATTTGTAGCTAAAGCGATCGATGCTTTCATCGAGTGCACTCCGCATCGCCACGCTTCGGGAACGTCCCATTACGGCGTCATCACCGGCCAGGACATTTCCGATTTCGAAGCTAGCTACGAAGACCCAATCATTGGGCAGTTTCGCGGGACTGACATCGTCAAACCAGGACCATGGTCGCAAGGGCCAGTGTTGTTACAGATCATGGCGATCTTGGATGGGTATTCCGACTCTGAACTCGATCTGGCGAGCGCGGACAGCATCCACCGCGTGCTCGAAGCGATGAAATTGGCGCTTGCCGACCGTGACGCCTACTACGGGCCTGATTTACCCGTAGAGACACTTCAGACTCTGATCTCGGCAGAGTACGCAAACAGTCGGCGCGCCCTCATCGGTGAGACCGCGTCGCGAGATTTACGCCCTGGCGACCCGGGTGGGGTTTCGCCGTTTCTCCCCCCTCTGCGCCACGACGCGCCTATTGCAGGCGGCTTGGACATCGGAACTGGCGAGCCGACGGTTAGCGTCACTGGGACGACCCAAGGCGATACCTGCCACCTCGATGTCGTAGACCGCTGGGGAAACACGATCTCGGCGACACCTTCCGGAGGGTGGTTGCAGTCCTCGCCGACGATCCCCGAGCTTGGATTCCAGCTGGGTACACGACTCCAAATGACATGGCTTGACAGACGTAGTGCATCAGCACTGCGCCCGGGTGGGCGACCCCGAACTACGCTTTCACCCACCCTGCTTATGCGAAACGGCGAGGCCGTGAGTGCTCTTGGATCGCCCGGCGGAGATCAACAGGACCAGTGGCAAGCGCTTTACCTCGTACGTGTGCTTGCGGGTGGGAAATCACCTCAACAGGCAATCGATGCGCCAGCCTTTAACACGACGGCTTACGTAGGCAGTTTCTGGCCACGTCAATGGAACCCCAGAGGAGCCACAGTGGAGGACCGCGTCGGTGCAGAGGTGATCTCCGATCTTGAACGCCGCGGTCACGTGGTGACGCGTGCCGGCGAGTGGGCGCTCGGTCGATTGTCCTCCGTCACCCGTGATCCGAGCGCGGGGATCTTCTCTGCGGCCGCCAATCCGCGAGGTGCGCAGGGTTACGCGGCCGGTCGGTAATTCCATGTCGGATCGTGAACCTCTGGCGACACTGGTGAAAAAATTTGCTGCGGCATCTAGCGCAAATGAGAATTGGATGCAATCATCTCTAAATTGCATCTCCTCGTCTGTCTATGGAAGGGCAACCTTGTCCAAAGTAATCGGCATTCATCGCGGCGGCGCTCTCGTGGCGCTTCTTGTCACCGTCATTCTGGTTCTCACTGCATGCAGCGGCAACGGCTCGTCCGAAAGCAAAGGAGAAGGTTCCACCCTCAAACTTCTTCTGCCGTTCCTCGCGGACACCTGGGATACTCGTGACACCTCGTCGGTCGAGCTAGCACCGGGCCTGCTCGTCAACGAGCCGTTGATGACCTACCAAGCTGACGGCACGTTTGCACCGACGCTGGCTGTGAAGGTGGACCACCCGGATCCACTAACCTACGTATACACATTGCGCACCGGTGTCAAGTTTTCCGACGGCGCGAAGCTGACCCCTGAAGATGTCAAGTATTCGTTCGACCTGCACATCGCCAAAGGCACGACGTCCAAGATTGCGCGTTACTGGGCGGGCAAAACGGTGTCGGTCGAAGGTGCCGATCAAGTGAAGGTCACACTTCCGGGCCCGGATCCAGAGTTCCCGTACACCATCACCAAGACCGGTATCGTAGAGAAAGCGTATTACGAGAAGAACAATGGCCAGGTGGGGACGCCTAATGTGCCCCAAATCGGGACGGGTCCATACACTTACGAGTCGTTTAGTGCAGGGACCTCGGTGACATTAGAGCGAAATTCTGGATACTGGGGCAAAGAGGCGCCGTACAAGTCGATCAGTTTCGTAACGCCGAAAGATGACGGAAGCAGACTGCTCGCGCTACAGTCGGGCGATTACGACGGGATTTTCCTTCCCCCGCTTAGTCAAGTGCCCGCCATTAAAGCCGTGCAGGGTTTGTCCAGTGTGAAAACATCCGATGTTGCTATCTACCGCATAAGTTTCGACATGAAGAAGGCCCCGTTTGATGACGTGCACGTCCGTAAGGCAATTACACATCTGGTTGATCGCGAATCCTTAATCAAGACTGCTTTCGGGGGTGAAGCGACCATTGCGAATTCATTAGTGCCTAAGGAAACTCTAATTGGACTTGCCGACGCTGCGCCGGTCGATAGTGCCTATAAGAAGTTCGGCTCGGAATTGACCTATGACCTATCCGCTGCGAAAGCTGAACTGGCTCAATCCAGTGTTCCTAGCGGGTTTGACGTTGAAGTTCCAGTCCACGCGAGCGATCCTACGGAGTCCTTGATTGCCCAAACGCTTGCTCAGTCACTCAAACAGATAGGCATCAACGTATCGGTGAAATCGGTTGACGACGCTACCTTCGGCAACGCGGTCTACCTTGATCACACGACGGGCGGACTGATGGTGGACTCCTGGAATGCGGGTTCACCAGAACCGGGGAACCTGCCGTTCAGCGTCCTCACTCCTGGCTCGATCGCGAACCTCTCACAGCTTGACGATCCAGCCGTCAACGAGGCTTTGAAGGCCTACCGCAATCTTGAGCCCGGTACGGAAGCTCAGACCAAGCTTCTGGACGCGCTGACGGCGGCTCAAAGCCAAGCAGCATATGTCCCCATCGCCTTTTCCAATATCTATACATTTGCGATTGACAGTCTGCAGGTCAAGGACTTCACCTCGTTTTGGTGGCTGACGCCCATTATTGAAACTTTGGTGAGTAAGTGAATCGAACTATGGTCAGGGAGACCACCATCGGGACCTCTCGACCTCGGTCGCAGGCTTCGCGTGTCTTGGCGTTCGTGGCAAAAAGACTGCTTACGGCGATCATGGTGCTGCTGGTCGTTACGGTTCTTGTATTCGCTTTCATCCATGCCGCTCCCGGCGGTCCCGAGCAGGCGATCGCCGGCCCCGACGCCGACCCTGCTCAACTGGCTGCGATCCGTGCGACCTACGGCCTTGACGACCCACTGCCCCAGCAGTATCTGCGATTCTTAGGGTCATTAGCGCACTTCGATCTCGGAACCTCCTACTCACTGCACGAGTCGGTCATTTCGGCGATATGGCGGGCGGCGACGGTGGTGACCATCCCCCTACTGCTCATCTCATGGTTTCTCTCGACCACAATTGGTAGCCTCCTCGGCTACTTCGCCGCTCGTAGCCGAGGAGGCGTCCTAGATCGCACGATTGTCGGATTCGCCATCCTCGGGGCGAGTTCGCCGATTTTTGCCACGGGGATGCTGATCTCGTATATTTTCGGCGTAAAACTCGGTTGGTTCCCGTTCATCGGGGTCGGTGGCGACGAGAGCCTCCGGCAACTAGTGCTGCCCGGAGCAGCCGCAACGGTTCTGCTATTGGCATCGTCAACCAAACTGGCCAGAGTCCGGTTCGCCCAGATCCTGGATGAAGACCAGGTAACGTTCGCGCGGGCACGGGGACTTTCCCCGCAATATATTGCAGGGAAAGCGATTCTGAAAAACTCGGCTGTCCACCTGGTGACATGGTCCGGGTCCCTATTTGTTGCGCTGCTTGGTGGTCTGGTGGTGGTCGAGCAGGTATTTAGCTTATCCGGGGTTGGAACTCTGCTGATCAACGCCATCAGCGCTCGGGACATTCCACTTATCCAGGGCATCACACTAGCAATCGCGATCGGAGTGGTGCTGGTCAATCTGGCCGTGGACTTGATCTGCCTCGCCATCGACCCACGGGTCAGGCTTGGGCTGGAGGTAGAAGCATGACATCGTTGGACGCAAGTATTGGCGAAACGTTCGGCGATCGCAAGCGACAGTGGGGCTATTCGCGTCCGCCAGTGATCGTCGTACTCGCCACGTTGGTGCTGATCACTGTGGTCGTTCTTGTCGCGTTCCCTGGTGTCGCTCCCTACGACGCTTCGTACATCAACCCCGGCGACGCCCTCCAGGGACCTAGCTCTCGTCATCTGCTTGGGACGGATCAACTTGGTCGGGACATCTTGTCTCGAGTAATCTTCGGCGCCCGCACCGCATTCCTCGCACCGCTCGCCCTCGCAGGCATAACGATCCTGCTTGGCTTGGTACTTGGCCTACTCGCTGGCTTCGCTGGTGGATGGGTCGACAGTGTCATCAGCCGAATCGTCGATGTGCTCTACTCTATCCCTGCGTTGATGGTTGCCATCATCGTCGTGGGGGTCACCGGAGGCGGTTTGGTCCTAGCACTACTCGTGTTGATCGTATTCAACCTACCCACCAACGTTCGTTTAATCCGTGCTTCGGTACTCGAGCGCGTTCGGCTGCCCTACATTGAGGCTGCCCGCACCACCGGACTTTCGAACGCGGAAATCCTGGTCAACCAATTGATCCCCGCATTGGTACCACTCCTAGTTACCACCTTTTTCCTGCAATTCACCTACGGGATCGTAGAGGTATCGTCCCTGTCGTTCCTGGGTCTTGGTGTCCCTCCTGGATCGCCAGACTGGGGCCGGATGATGTTCGAAAACCGGGCGCTACTTTCCTCCAACATGTGGGCGACTGCCGCCCCTGGCATTCTGTTGGTCCTACTGGCGGTCTCGGCGAACGTTATCGGTGACTGGGTATTCGCTCGGCACGAAAGCGAGGTAAGGGAACGATGACAGTGACCAACGAAGTGACGAGCACACCGCATGGGACGCGCGCGGCACTCGATATCGCTGATCTAAGTGTCGCATTTCGGCGAGATGGCCGAACTGTGCGGATCGTCGACGGTCTGACCATTCACGTTGACCCAGGCGAGGCCGTAGCAATCGTTGGCGAGTCCGGTAGCGGAAAGACAGTCACAGCCAAATCTGCGTTGGACCTCCTTCCACATGGGCTTCATATCAAGGGCGACGTCCGTGTCCAGGGACGAGAGACGGGCCAGTTGAATGACCGGGACCGGCGAGCCATGCGCGGAACCGAAATCGCCATGATCATGCAGGACCCGTTCACCGCGCTCAATCCGCTGGAGCGGTGTGGCACGCAAATTACTGCGGCTTTGCGGCGCCCGAACGGGCGACGATTGCCCAAGGCCGAACGGCGTACCGAGGCGATCCGGCGGCTCCGCGAGGTCGGTATCACCGATCCTGAAGTAGCGGATCGGTATCCGTTCGAATTGTCCGGTGGGATGAGCCAACGCGTGAGCATCGCTGCGGCGATCGCGCAGAATCCGAAGGTACTTATCGCTGACGAGCCGACCACGTCCCTCGACGTGACGACTCAAAAGGAGATCCTCGAGCTCCTGGCGCGTCTTCGTGCTACCCACGGCCTCGCCCTGGTTCTGATCACACACGACCTCCGCGTGGCCTTCTCTGTCTGTGATCGCGCATATGTCATGTATGCAGGCCAGGTCGTCGAAACTGCCAGATCAGCCAAACTGGTCGCCTCGCCAGCTCATCCGTATACCGCCAATCTATTGCTGGCAGATCCGCCATTGGATCGACGCGTCGCTGTACTGGCAAATATTCCCGGATCGGTACCGGCACCGGGAGCCCGTCCGACCGGTTGCAGTTTCGCTCCTCGCTGCATCTGGGCTCAGGACAAATGCAAAGAGGCTCCAGTAGGGCTAGTGCCCGTCACGGACCGAGACCACCTGGCTCGTTGCGTGCGGCACGAGGACATCGCAGACGAAATCCGAGCCATGAATCGCGAACACGATCGCGCGGAAGATACATCGAACCAACGTCCTCGAGAGGGCGCCGTCATCGCAACAACCGCGGCACGCCGAACCTATGGAGCCAAGGTCGCGGTGGGAGGCGCCACGATCAAGGTGCACAACGGCGAAAGCGTGGGCATCGTTGGAGAGTCCGGGTCAGGAAAGACAACCCTAGCTCGAATGCTCATCGGGCTGACACGGCCCACATCAGGCGAAGTCTTGGTCGGAGGTGTCGACTTAGGCGCGCGACCGTCTAAGGACGATTGGGAACGCGTCCGATCGACCGTGCAGATGGCCTTTCAGGATCCATTTTCCACACTCAACCCCCATCGCACAGTCGGTGCAACCCTTCGAGATGCACTGCGCATGGTCTCTGGGAATGATCTTCACGCGCGGACCGAGGAACTCCTTGACCTCGTGGGCCTACCTGCGTCGTACGCAAACAAAATGCCCGCCCAGCTATCCGGCGGCGAAAGACAGCGAGTGGCGATCACCCGTGCCCTCGCCCGCCGACCATCAGTCATGATCTGTGACGAGATCGTATCCGCACTCGACGTTTCGGTGCAGGCACACATCCTAAATCTGATGCGCAGGCTCCAGAACGAGCTAGGTCTCGGCTATGTCTTCATCACACACGACCTCGCCGTTGTGCGACAGATCACCGATCGGATCTACGTTATGCAGCACGGCGAGATCGTCGAGGAGGGGGCCACGGAACAAGTTCTCGATCACCCGACTCAGCTGTATACCCGCCAACTGCTCGACTCCATACCCACGACAGGACACGGTGCCACGAACAATGAATAGGCAAGCCGTCGGCTCAGGGCCGGCACCCATAACACGACACCTCGAAACCAACGGTTTGAAAGTTGCGTACGTTGAAGTTGGCGCAGGCGACCCACTCATACTCATCCACGGAGCAGAAAGCGATCGTCATCAGTTTGCGAGACTGCAGAAGTACCTAGGTCACGACTGCCGCTCGATCTCATATGACCAGCGTGATTCGGGTGCTACCACTAGCCCGCCCGAACCGTTCACAATGACGGACCTGGCCGCCGATGTCGTCCACCTGATGGATGCGCTTGGTATCGATAGAGCTCACGTGCTGGGAACCTCGTACGGCGGCATGATCGCGCAACATGTCGCACTTGACTACCCGGACCGGTTGGCATCCCTGATTCTCGTCAGCACCACCCCGACCACATCAGTACGAACTCCAGAGTCGGAACGACTGGTCGCGATGTCCGCTGAGGAGCGTTCCGAGGCGTTTATCGACTTGCTAGTGACGCCGGAAGGACGCGCCAGTCCAGAGGTCGCGGCGCAGAGCCGCCGCGCGCTAGCCCCCCGCACCCCGGAGCAGACTGCACGCCGACGGGCGGCCGCGGCGAACCATGAAACGCGGAACCTGCTCAACTCGATCGAGGTACCGACATTGGTTATTCACGGTAGCGATGATCGTGTTACCCCGGTTTCGTGGGCGGAACTCCTTGCCGAGCAGATCACGCATGCGCAACTGCGCACTATCAAGGGAGCCCGTCACGGACTCACCACCGAATTCCCCGAGAAGATTGCGGACTACGTTCGGCAATTCATCGGAGCGTCGGCTATATGAAAGCAATGGCAATCCGCCCATGGAGGACACCGTGACCGCATCCGCACCTCGACATGCCCTCATATCCGGCGCCAGTGTCGCCGGGCCTGTCGTCGCATACTGGCTTCGCCGCGCCGGTTGGCGAGTGACAATTGTCGAGCGCGCATCCCACATTCGCAACGGTGGCTACCCGATAGACGTCAGGGGAACAGCGGCAGAGGTCACACAACGCATGGGGGTATACGACCAGATCAAAGATGCTCGTTTAACCCGCACGGTATCCCAGGTCATCCGGCCGAACGGTCGCAAGCTGATCAAGGTCGCCCTGAACGACATCATCGCCGGAGTAAACACAATCGATGTGGAGCTCGCAAGGGGCGAACTGACTCAAATTCTTTACGACGTCACAGTCGGGGACGTCGAGTACGTCTTTAACGACTCGATCGCATCAATCGTTGAAGTGACCGAGGGCGTGCACGTCACATTCGTGAATGCAGATCCTCAGACATTCGATGTCGTCATCGGCGCAGACGGAATCCATTCCACAACCCGTCGGCTTGCATTTGGGGACGAGTCGCAGTACATCCACCACCTCGGGCCTTGCGTTGCGATCTACAACCTCTCAAATTCAGCGATCGAGCCTGGAAAAGGCTATATATATACGCAACCCGGTAAAAGCCTATCTGTACGACGATCGACGGCCGGCCCGGCTCGTGTCTTCGCTGCGTTCGTCGTGGACGATCCAAGCGCGATAGATGTCGACGATGTCAAAGCAGCCAGCCGAACAATGAAGGAGATCTATCGTGGCGCCAAGTGGCCGTTGGCGTCCGGTCTGGTTGAAGCGGTAGAGACCGCTGACGAGCTGTACTTCGACACGGTCAGCCAGATCAAGATGGCTACGTGGAGCCGAGGACGGATTGGACTCGTCGGTGATGCTGCGTTTGCGCCATCCTTCCTATCTGGTCAGGGCACCAGCATCGCGATTCTCGGAGGGTACGTCCTCGCCACAGAACTTCAGGCCACCACAGATGTCAGCGCCGCACTCAACGCATATGAGACGCGCCTACGGTCGTTCATCGAGAAGAATCAGGCCCTTGCTATCCGTAAGAAGTCGAACGTGCTGCCGAGAGACGCCAAATCCTTGCGGCAGCGGAACCGGCGATTTGTGACTGTACCGATACTCAAGCGACTCGGTTTGATGCGAACGCTGAGCGGGGACGTTCGGGAAGCATCGAACGAGTTGTCGATCGCCGATTACGGGCTCGGCCGGTGACTGGATGGGCGGGATCGACATGCGCCATCGTTGGTCGTTGAGCGTCACAACTTCCACCTCTCGGCTGTGGCCTGTTCGTCCGGCGCATCAGACGGTGCCGACAGTTTCGCTTCGTCGTCTTCCGGTAGCCGGGGCGGCGACGAGATGAGGACCGACAAACGTGAGCTGTAGTCGTTCAAAATCTGTGATGTCGTGTCCGTGCGGGCATCGTGGTACCCGATCTTCGGGGCGAGGTCGTTCCAGTCTCGCGGGTGCTGACCGGCGCGGCACGCGTCCGGGTCGCGACCGAGCCACATCGTGACTCTGTCTTGGAAGCCCGGCAGGGTCCGGTCGTAGAAGTACGCCGCGTCCCCGGGCGTCGCCGCGGACCCGTGGAAAGCGCTGGCCCACACCGAATACAGGGACGCGATCTCCCGCGCCAGTCCGGGATGCGCCGGCCAGCAGTACGGCACCAGCTGCGCCTGTTTCACCACGAACGTGGCGTTGTAGTCGCGCACGAAGTCGACCAGCGTCACCGACAGACTCTCCACGAGCTGCTCGTCGTTGGAGTCCCACGACCATGGCAGGTCGGTACCACCTGTGACGTGGAGCCGGTCCCAGATGTGTTCCGGACTTGGTTCGGTCAAAATGTGCCTCCGTCAGTGTGAATAGCGTTCTGCGCGACCTGGTCGCGGTACTGCTGCGCGTGCCGCGCGCGGTCTCTGGTGCGCTGGTCGCGGGTGTTGGTGCGGGCCCGAACGACGATGTCGCGGACTTTCGTCTCCTCGCCCGTGATGGTCTTGCGCAGCTGCCGGTTCTCGCGGAACGACGGCGAGTAGGCATACATCAGTGGCTCACCCGCGATCCGGATCACCGACTCCCCATCGCGCAGCTGCTGCTGGTCGGCCGCGGTCAGCACGTCGCGCCACTGCTCGGAATCGGTGAAATGCGCGCCCGACCAAAAACCGCCACCGACCGAGACGCTGGTGACCGGGGCGTGCCCCGCCTGCTGCGTAATGGTCTGATGTGCCGACTTATCGAACCCGCCCATAATCGTCACTTGCACGGCTCCCTCGAGCGATTCGGCTTGGGCGCCATACAGTTCCTGTTCCTGGCGCATCGCCTGCACCGCATACACCAGGCCGATCCCGGCGGCGCGGTCTCTCGCGGCGATCGCCGGCAGGCTCGGCAGCGGGACCAGCCACCGCAGCTCGTCGAGGACGGCACACACCGGCGGTGCGTGCCGCTTGGCCGGCAGCGCTTGGGCGAGTGCGCGGGCTTGGTAGAACCATTCCTCGGCGAACAGGGTCAGGATCGGGGACGCGGCGCCGGCGGTGTCTTCGGAGGCGAGCAGGTAGATCGTCTCGTGGTCGGTGATCGAGGCGCGAATATCCAGGCAGTGCCGCCGCTCCCCCACGAACTCGTGACCCGTGGCGGACCCGAACGGGCCAAGGGCCAACACTATGAACCGCTCCACGCTGCTGGTGGTGCGTTCGGCGCGGTCGTCGAGGTGCTTGCTCAGCGCCATCCGTGCCCGCGGCTCCGCGGCGGGGTGATCGCGCAGAATATCTTTCGGCTCGCTGGAGTGAATGTTCTCCTGCCACCGCAGCACATCAGTGATCTCTAGGCCTGCTAGCGCGGCGGCGTGAAACCACGCCTCGATCACCTGGCGCGCGGACTCGCGCCAGAACGCGTCGTCGTTGTCTTCACGGTCCCCGTCCTCGCTGCCGGAGACCAGGGCGCGGGCGCGGCGGGTCGCGACCGTGAGGTCTTCACACCCGGGGATCGGGTCCCACTGCACCGGCGTGTACCCGTCGGCGATGCGGTCGGTGGGGTCGGAGAAGTCGACGACGCGGACCTGGCCGCGGGCCTGGCGGGCGATGACGGTCTGCTCGAACAGGTCGGCCTTGACCGACCCGATCAGTGCCGCGCCGGGCACGTCGCGCGCGATCGGCACCAGCAGCCGGGATGTCTTGCCCCAGCCGGGGCGGGCGATGATCCGGACTCGCTGCTCGAAGTTGACCCAGATTGGTTTCTTGTCCTCGCGGAGTCGGCCGAGGTAGTACCCGAACTCGGTCCCCGCTGCGCGGGACCGCCGCGCGATGTCGGGGCGCGTGTAGGCGCCGGCCTTGCGGACCGCGGCGAGGCTGAAGTCCTTACCCACCAGGCTCGGTGAGGCCAGTGCCTTGGTCCGCTCGTCACGGCGGGCGCGGCGCGCGACCGGCCGGACCACCAGCAGGACCCACACCACCAGCAGCACGAGGGCGGCGGCGATCCAGAACCGCAGCGGCCCGCCGCCGCTGATCGTCCACAGCGGCGCGTCGCCGCCCTTGAGCGCCGCGCCGAGTGCCGAGACGTGCAGCCGCGGGATCGCGATCGCCATGCCGCGCCCGTCCAGTAGTGCGGCGATACCGCCGCCGAACGACCACGCCAGGCCGGCGCCGATCAGGAACAGGATCGTCATCGCGGTGACCGCGATCCGTTCCTTGCGCGTGCGGGTAGTGGTCTGTCGCTGCGGGCTCGTTCGCCTGGTGGCCATCATTTCACTCCCTGGGTTTTCTAGAGGTCTGTGTAGTCGAAGGTGGAGACCAGCCAGCGGCCGTCCGGTTGCAGCGCGATGGTCAGGTAGATCGTGCGAGTGCGCGGGTCGGTGCGCACCGTGCCGCCGGAGCTAACCCACACCCACGTCGCGGTATACGCCCGGTACACCTCGGCGGCGGTGTCCGGCGGCGCGCCGTGAGTGTCTTCTGCGGTGTACACCGTCGGCGCGTTGTAGGACTTCGCCGACGCGGCGTCGGCCCACTCGGGGCCGGGGGCCGGGTGCTCGACCGGCGCCAGGGTCGCGGCCAGCGCGGGCGTCAATAACGCGCTCACGCGGCGGATCCCGTCGAAGTCGCTGACGTCGACGGTGGTGTCCCAGGTGACCGACGCGGTCGCGACGGCCTCGGCGACCGCTTCCGGATTCGTCGCGTCCACCGCGGCCGGGTCGATCGGCGCGGGCTTCGGTGGCGGCGCGACCGTGTCCGGCGATCGCGGGGCCGTGCTGGTGCCGGTCGTGCGATCGCGTGCCGGGCCGTCGGTGCTGCCGACGTTGCTCGTGCAGGCGGCGACCAGCGTCACGACCAGGCACGCGGCCGTAGCCGCGAAGCGGGAGCGTCGAGATCTCATCCGAGCTTCACCCCCTTACTGGTCAGGATCGGCAGTGGATCGATCGGCGTGCCGTTACCGGCGTACGCGTTGGTCGGCGAGCCGGGCGAGTAGATCTCGAAATGCAGATGCGGCCCGGTCACATCCCCGGTCGCACCCATCGTGCCGAGCGCGGTGCCCGCTTTCGCGGTGTCGCCCTCTGTGACTTTCAGGCTGCCGGTGACCATGTGCCCGAACCGCATCTGAAACCCGGTGCCGTCCTTGAACGCACCGACGACCGAGCAGCCGTACCCATCACTGCCGCACGTGGCGTACGTGATGAATAAGTCCACCGGGGCGGTGACCGTGCCGGCCGGCTGACCGTTCGGCATCGCGAGGTCGATACCGGCGTGCAGTACGCCCCAGCGCATCCCGAACGGGCTGGTCAATACAGCACCGGGAAGCGGGATCACCCACTGGCCGGGTCCGACCGGTGGCACGCCCGCCGCGGGTGCGCCGGGTGCGGTGCAGTCCCCGGAATACATCTGCTGCGCCAGTTCCGGGATTTTCTGCACGTACTTCTGCGTCTCGGCGAACGGCGGTACGCCCTGGTATTGCTCGATCCGCGCCGGGCCCGCGTTGTAGGCCGCGAGGGCCAGCACGACCGGGTCCGCGCTGGTCGAGGTCGCGATCGGCGTGACAGATGTCAGTAGGACGCCCATGTATGTGCCTTGCGCGGCGATCGCGGCCTTCGGATCGAACGGATCGCCTTCGCCGTAGGCGTCCCACGTCGCGGGCATGAACTGCGCCAGGCCTTGGGCGCCGGCGCCGCTGGTCGCTTTCGGGTTCCACCCCGATTCGGCCTCCAGCTGTGCGGCGAGGACTGGGGCGGGCACCCCGGACGCGGCGGACGCGGCCATCACGTCGGCGTTCCACCCGTTCGGGACGGCGCCAGAGCGTAGCCCGCTTCCTGGCGTACAGGTGATCGCCTGGGACGCGGCCGAGTCGGAGTCGTCCTGCCCGCCGACCAGGGCGAGCGTGATGGTGATCGTGATGACCAGGACCACCGCGACACCGGTGGCACTGATTTTCAGGCCGGTGTGGCGGTGCCGGAGCGCGGTGCGCAGCATCTACGCGCTCACACCCCACGCGCCGTCGCTGCCCACGGCCAGCATCGGCGTGATGCGCCACCGGTAGGCGACCAAGTCGCTACCGGCGCCCGCGTCATACACCTGGACCGCGGTCACCACCACCGGCGTGCTGGTGGCAGTCGCCGGCCTCGCCGGATCCAGTGACGCGGTGAACTGCAGGCAGCGGACCTTGGCCGCGGTGCCACCGGTCCAAGACCCCGCCACCTCGCCGGTCGCGTACGGCGCGAGACGGTCCGCGTGCTCGGTCGTCGACTCGCCCGCGGTGGAGGCGCAGGCTTCGCGCGCGAATGCTTCGGCGACGTGCAGCGCGTTGTGGTGGTCGATCTCGCCGACGTTCGGGCCGGGCGGTATCCCCTGTGGTGGCAGGACGTGTGTCCCGGCGTGCGGGTCCAGTCTCACCGGTACGGCCGCGGCTGGGGCGGTGCTGCCCGTGTCGCGGGGGTCGGACACGGGTGCGGAGCTCGTCGCCGCCGCGCCTGACTCGTCGGTGCCCGGGTCGGTGCCGATGACGTTCACGATGATCAACACGGCCAGCACGAGTACGGCGGCGATCGCGAAGGGCAGACCCGATGCCCGACTCAGCGCGTCCAGGGCGCGGCGCTGCTGGTGACGGTTCTCGGTCTGCCGCTGCGCGGCCAGGGCGCGGCGCTGCGCGCTCCGCGCCCGCCCGCCCGATGGCCGGCGCTTCGGTGCCTCGAGGATGGGGCCGGTGATGTCGTCCGCGTAGGACGTTGGCACCGCAGACAGCGGACGGTCCGTGTCCGCGGACTGCTCCGGATCGTCCGATTCCCATTCACCCCAGCCGTTCATCGCGACGAACCGGTCCCACGCGGAAACCGCCGACGCTCATGTTCGGTGATCGGTGCGGCCGGCGGCGCCTGCTTGTCCTGCAGCGGTGAGACCGGTGACGTCGTCGAGGACTGCACAGACGGCAGTGGGGTCGATGGCAGCGGCGGCATCTTCCACCGCGGCCGTGACCGTCCCCCGTTGGTGGGGTGCCCGGTCGCCTTCGCGACCGGGCTGGTGGCGATCTCGGCCGCGATCCGTTCCCGTTCGGCGTAGGTCACGCCGCCGCGGGGCTGCTCGGTGACGACCGATGATCCGGGCTTGTGTTCGGGAATCGTGGGCGCGGCGTGCCGAGCGGCCCGCGGGGCGCGCGCCGTCTCCCGGCCGCGGACCTTGTTCTCCCGCGCGAACTCGCCGGCGCTCATCGGCGCCCCGGACGCGGCGTAAGCCCCCGCACGGCCGGAGGCCGGCGTGGATGCACTGCTACCAGTGGCTGCGTACTTGGTGTCGGCATACGCCGGCATCTGGAACCGAGCCGGCCGCCGCCCGGCCGAGCCGGTCCCGCTGCCGCCGGACGCGCGGTCCGCCGCAGCGCCGACCGCGCCCAGTCCGCGCTGAGCGGTACTGCTGCCGCGGTGCAGCTGCCGGGAGGCGAAGCCCATCGTGCGCATCGCCATGTAGGAAGACATCACGCCCGACCCGGACATGCCCAGGGCATTACGGTCCCCACCGATCGCGAAATTCTCCATCTGGCTGCGTAGCCGCCACGCGGTCACCAGCACGACCACGTTGAACAGGCTCGACATGAAATACCCATACGTGCCGAGCTGCACGTTGATGATCCCGGACACCACGGCGATCGCGCCGAGCGTGAGGGTGATCAGGATGCTCTGAAAGATGATCGCGATGAACGACTGCAGCCACTGCATCCCGATCCGCCGCCCGACGCCGGGCATCACCCACAAGGCGAGGAAGAACGGCCCGACCACGACCAGCAGCAGGATCCCGACCGCAGCCATCAGCCCGAACAGCGTCAGTCCCAGCAACAGCACCGCGATCGGGACCGACACCAGCAAGAACAACAGGACCGCGCCGAGGCGGCCGGCGAGCTGTCCGCGGATCCACCGGTCGTTTCCGTTCCACGCCTCGTACTTGTCGTTCTTGATCTGGGTGTAGTTGTCGTTGAGATCCGTTACTAGCTCGGCGCGCTTGTCGGGGTTCAGCATGACCTCGGAGTTCGCCACATTGCCGCGGTCCGGGTCGAGTGCTTTGCAGGTGGCGAGCTGCTTGAACTGGATGTAGCAGTACGGCGTGTTTACCCACGAGTCCCACAGCCCGTTGACGAGCTTGCGGCTGCCGTTCACGGCGGTCATCTGCTCACAGCTGCCGGGATTCTTGTAGCAGTTCGGGTTACCGGTCAGGTCCCCGCCATTGCTGGTGCCGAGGGCATTCTCGCCGTTCTGCCCCGCGTTGGAGTAGATGCTCATGACCTGGGTGCCGATGAACGCGCGCGCACCGTCCACGGTGCCGATGATCGTGCCGGGAAATAGCCCGAACGCCATCGCGAAGATCGACCCGCCGACGATCCAGGTCATGTCGTTGAAGATGGTGCCGCCGCCCTCGCGCTTGGCGCGGGCGTAGGCGCTGAACCCGGCGATCACCAGCGTGACGCCGAGCATCGGGATCAGTAGCCGGGTCGCGACATCCTGCACGACGTTGTTGATCTTGTCGGTGTTGTCGGCATACAGGTCCAGCCCGAGCATCCACTGCGTGGCGATCAGGGCGCCGCGGATGATGCTCGCGCCGACCCAGAACAGGCCGTTCTCGATCCCGTTCAGCGCGCCGGTCACGGTCCCGGCGAGGCCGTCATTGTTGCTGTCCGGCGCGAACAGGAACTCGTAATCCGAGGTGTCGTACCGCTCGAACGGGGTCGCCTGATCCCCACTCGCGCCGGTATAGGGACCGGTGAACAGGTCATCGGCGTGCGCCATGGAGGTGGAGCCGAGGACGAACAGTCCGGTCAGCCACATCAGCATCACGAACCGGCGTTTGCGCTGCAGCGGCCACCACACGACCACCCACGCGCGATCCCGCACCCGCGTCAGCCATCCCTTGCGGACAGCGGCGAGGTTCTGCATCAGGACCATGACCGGTCAGCCCAGTGTGATGGAGCCGCTGGCAGGATCGGCGTGACCATCCGGGCAATCCGGGGTCATTAAGTCATCAGACACGCTCTTGGTCACGATCGAGTTAATCTTGTAGTCGTTGCCCTGTTTAAGGACGGTGACCTGGACGCCGCTCTCGGTGCCGGCATCGGGGTCGAACTCGATCGATGGTTCGACACGGTACAGGTAGAGGTCTCCGGGTGGAGTCTTGGAGCCCCCTTGTGTGGCATCGCACGTACCGACGAGGTCGAGCGTGACCGCGGTCTGCTTGAACGTCGGGTCGTTCTCGCACCAGCCCTGCTTACCGAACCGCTTCTCGAGCTCTTGGGTGCCGTACATGCAGATATCAGTGGTGTGCCGCGTGACCATCTTCGTCGCGGCCCAGTCCGCGAGCTTGCGCCCGTCAGACTGATCCGGCGCACCGGCCTTCTGCTGCTGCGCCGACGAACCGCCGCTGCCGCCGTTACCGGTCCCGGGGTCGTCGTCACTGCAGGCGGCCAGACTGATCGCCAGTAACGCGCTCAGTACCGCGGCGGCGAGTTTGCCTCTCATCACGCGACCTCCATCTGCTCAGTGGCCTCGTCTGGGCCGGTCCGTTTCTGCGTCGTGCTCAGCTCCTGCTGGATCAGGCCGCTGAGATAGTCGAACTGCACCGGCGCGATCTGACCCCACCGGTCCTTCACCTCGCATTGGCCTTTGCCCCAGGACTTCTGCCGTGCCAGCACGCCGGGATCCGGTTCCAGGCCGAGCATCCGCGCTTGCGCTACTGCCTCGGCGTCGGTCCGGACCCGGAACGCGCACACCGTGGTGATCTGGTCTTCCAGGCCCTCGATACTGGCCAGTTCCGCGCAGGCCTGCGTATCGAGCAGCAGCGAGGTGTCCAGCGCGCGACCCATCAGGGCGGTCTGTTTCACCATCGAGCGGCCTACGTCGTATCCGGTGAGCAGGTGCAGCTCGGGCAGCGCGATCACCTTCGGGATCCCGCGGACCCGGCCACTCATGTACGTCGAGTACGCGAACGTCGCGCGGGTCAGCATCATCGTCATCCGATTCGAAGGCGTCCAGTCCTCCCGCGCCGCGTCCCTCTCGGGCCAGGACATGCCTGCAAACGTCATATACACCAGGCCAGGACGGATCGGCAGCGACGCCGCGTCCGGGTCCGGTGGACCGGCGACCGGCATCACCAGCGGATCTTTCGCGACCTCCGCTAACTCCTCCCCGAGCCGCCGCGTGGCCGGATCGGCCGAGACGAGGAGGCTTTGAATCACCGACCACGTGGAGCGGTGCTGCGGATTCGGCAGCGCGGCGATGTCGTTGGTCGCGCGGCGCAGAATCGGCTCGGACGCGTCCGCGACGCTTTTGCGCAGCATCAGCTGCAACAGGTCCAGGCAGATCCCGGCCGCGTCCTTACCGTCCGGGACGTACCGGAACGGGCACATCGACCCCGACGCGGCGGCCGCGGTGGAGACCTCGTGCGTGGGAACACCGAACTGCCGCGCGACCCTCGGCAAGCCGCCCAGGTCGCCTTTGAGATCCAGCAGCATCACCCAGGAGCCGTAGATCGCCTCAGCGAGGGACACCAGCATCACCGCGGTGCTCTTTCCCGCACCCGATGAGCCGAGGAACACGCTCGTCACCGGATCACCCTCCAACGCGGCGTCAGTCACCCGCAGCCGGAACGGCGCCGGCGTCGAGCCGATATTCGCCGCCAAGTACGGCCCATCCACCTGACCGAGCGCGGACCCGCCGTGAAACCAGCCCCCGATCAGGGTGCTCATCGGGCGCAGCTGCGTGAAATCGTGCACCCGCGAGTAGTCGCCCAGCACGGTGGAGCGCCACAGTTCCCCTTGCAGGTTCGGCGCCGGCCACAGCTGGATCTGCATCCCGGCGTAGTAGTCGATCGCGGCCGTGGTCCGCGAGTCCAGGTCCTCTTTTGTGTCGGCCTCCACCAGCCACACCGGCGTGTCCTCGATCATCGAGGCCTGCCCGCGGGAGACCTCACTGACCCGGGTCCGTAGCACCGCGCGCGATTCCTCCAGGGCGTCGGGCATCTCCTCGGCCAGGCCCTTCGAGGCTTCCCGGCCCTGCTCTTTGAGCAGTGAGAGAGCTTCGGTCATCTTCTTCGTCGCGACCGCCGGCGGCAGGTTCACCCCGCGGATCGACACTTCGAGCGGGTACTGCCGCGCCGCCGAATCGTCGGTATCGCGCAGCAGCAGGTCGCGTAGCCACTCCCCGCCCGGCAGCGCGAGATCCATGGTCGGGAACCCGGTCTGTGTCGGGGTCAGGCACCGCATGTACCGCACACCGGAGTCGGTGTGGACCTGCACGTGATCGGACTGCACCAGCACCTCGCCCGCGCGCAGCCGCGCGGTCTCCCCCGGCCCGGCAAGCGGGCCCGGTGGCAGCCAGTCCACGGTGCGGTGCAGGTCGTGACGCAGCGACCACGCGATCTCGTGCACGCTGGCCGGTCGGGCCGCGAACGTCGTCCCGCGCAGCCGGTCGTGCCACGCCGCGGCGCGGGTGACGTACTGCTTCATCTGCCTGCTGGCGCCCTTGATCGGATCGGTCCCGGCCCGCAGCGCGACCGCGCCCATCGTGGTCGCCTCCTCATCGACGCGTACACCGAGCAGGACCTGCCGCCGCGGGAAGTTGCCATGCTCGATCCGCGCGCCCTGCAACTCGATGTGCTCACGCACCCCCGGCGGCGGGTTACCGCCCCAGTGCGCCAACTGAGTGCGCACGTGTTCCGGGCCGGAGTACGTGCCCCACTGGATCTTGATGTGGAACTGCACCCCCTTGGGCAGGGCCTGTCTCAGTTCGTTCGCGCCGGTCAGAGTCAGATCGAACAGGGTCGCGCTGGCCAGTTCGTCGGTGGAGCGGGTCGGGATCACGCACCACGCCCACACGCCGTGATCGCCCGCGGTCATGCCGCCTGCGATCACCGACGGTGTCGACAGCGGCCCGGAGTCCC
Source organism: Antricoccus suffuscus (assembly GCF_003003235.1). Taxonomy (NCBI): domain Bacteria; kingdom Bacillati; phylum Actinomycetota; class Actinomycetes; order Geodermatophilales; family Antricoccaceae; genus Antricoccus; species Antricoccus suffuscus. Next base: position 30,950 of record NZ_PVUE01000018.1, on the reverse strand, counting down.
GGCGCAGGCTCTTGAACAGGTTCATGCTTGTACCTCCACCACGGCGAACTCGACCGGGATCTGCTGGGCGCCGTTGTCCGGCCGCGCGGTGTCGGCGTTGAGGATCAGGCGGTCAGAGCGGTTGAGCCGGTACGCGGCGGCATCGAGCCAGGACCGCAGCCGGACCCGGCCCGAATCGTCGCGGCTGACCGCGAGCCAGGTCGCGATCGCCGGCGGACCGAACCACAGGTACGGCATCTGAAGTAGCGACACTCCGATCACGCCCATCACGATTAGCCACGGGGTGAAGATCAGCGTCGCGACTTTCATGCTGGAGCGGCGGATCCCCTCGCCCAGGTCGAAGTTGAAGAGCCGGTACTGGCGGGACTCGATCCGCACATGCGCGGTATCAGTCGGTAATGGCAGCGTCATGACCGGGCCTCAGCCGAAGATCGAGCTAGTGATGTCTTGCAGCAGGCCGATCGCGGTGTCCGGGGTCCACACGAAGAACCCGACCACGATCACGCCGATCACCTCGGCGACGATCTCGCCCCACTGCCGTTTGGCGTAGGCGTTCATGATCCGCACCAGCAGAATGATGATCAGCACGGTGCCGAGCACCTTGATCACCAGATTCTTCAGTGAGTCGAGGTTGATCCCCGCCGCCAGCACGTCGCTGAAGAGGGCTTCGGTGGCCAGGTAGTTCACGGTGCGCATGGCGGTCACTTTCCTTCGGGTACTGAGGGGGTCAATACGCCGATCCGGTTCAGTACCGGAGCGGTGGACAATTTGGACAACAGCAGCCCGTAGGTCTGCTCGATGAAGGCATCAACACCGGTCAGCTGCCACATCACGGTCACCGACGCGGCACGCTCATCGGTGTTATCGATGCCGGTTTTCACGTCGACATCGCTGATGTCGGTCGGGGTGAGCTGACCGCTCATCCCGGCCAGGTGCGTGCCGGGAGCGGTGATGTACTGCAGGTCACCGGTCGCGTAGGAGGCGAAGATCTTCAACGCGGACGCCTCCAGCCGCCCCGCGGCCGCCGAGTCGGTATCGGTACCTGGACCGGTGACCGGGACAACGCTGTCGGCGCTGAACACCGGACCACTGGCCGCGACCACCAGCCGCGCGTCGGCGGTCGTGATCGGCACGATCAGCCGCAGCCATACCGCCGCCGCGGGCTTGTAGTTATTCGGTACCGGCGGCACGAATGCCGGCGCGGCGCCTTTCGATGGCGCTGGCCCGGAGGTCGTCGAGGTCGGACCGCCGTTCGGGACGTAGGCCTGCACTCGAACTAGGACCGCGATCGCCGCGGAATGCTCACCAACCGCGCGGCTGGCCTCCACCACCGGGCTATCGGCCCGCAGCACCGACTCCCCCGTCCAGGTCGCGGTACTGACCGCCGCGTCCGCGCCGGGCACCACCCACTGCTTGAGGGCGGCCTGCCGTTGCGGGTTGTATTCCGGCCCGCCGTAGGAGAGGTAGTCAGTCGCGAACCCGGCGGCGAGACCGCCGGCCGCGGCGAGATCGACGGTGGTCTGCTTCGATGCGGCTTTCTCCTGGCCGCCGAACAGATCACGCAGTGGGTGGATGACGAGCTGATTGATACCGGCCAGCACCACCAGGGCGATGGCGATGTTGCGTAGCCATACCCACGCGGTGTGCCCGCCGCGGCGCCGTTTCGCCTTCGCGAACCCCGCGAACACATCGTCGGTAGATGCCGATCCGCTCGAGGCGGTCTGCCACGGGCTCCGTGAGTCGCCCTGATGTGCAGATGGCGATGAGCCGCCCGACTCGAAGCCGAGGATGCGCCTCCACGCCGTCATACGGGAACCTCCAAACCTCGCGTGCTCTTAATTTCTGTTCAGTCCCCGTATGTTCTGCACTCAATCACACTGCTGCGACAAACGGTTGACGGCCCTCCAACGCTGTGGATAAGTCCACGACCTGCGCGTTCTCGAACTACACTCAAACAGTACATATAGACACGCTAGTTGACAACAGGAAATTGAGTAGTAATCATTGACGATAGATAAACATTGCCGCACGTTGATGTGCGTACGAGAGGGGGCGGTCCTGACATGATGGGCAGCATGCCCCGATACGCCGTCACCGGCCTCGACCGAGACGCCCTGACCCAGGCACGCATCGCACGCGGCCTGACTCAGGAAGATCTCGCCATCAAGCTGAACGTTGCGACCAACACGGTGCGTAACTGGGAGACCGGGCGGGGAAATCCGATGCCGAACACGTTTGCCCTGTTACTCCGGGTGCTGAACATCTCGCGCAGCGAACTACTGCTCGAGGCGGAGGACGCACTGGACGCGTTAGCGGACTACCGCAGACGCGCTGGCCTCAGTCAACGCGAGGCAGCCGGCGCGACAGGCCTGCCGTGGCATCGGCTCCGGGAAATCGAACGTGGCGTACGAGTGGCCACCACGATCGAGGCGCAGACGATCGCCGGCGCCTATGGGATTGCCGCGGACGACGTCACGACCGCGAACCAGCGGCTACATAGTTACCGACACAACGAACAGACCTGATCTGTGCGAGTACGGCAAGGGGCCAGTCAAGCAATGGAAGCGATCATCTTCGACGCGGGCACCGCGAGCGTGGACGCTCGACCGGTGACGGCGTCCGGCGCGCAGAACATCTACCAGCTGGTTCTCGATCAAGTAGCGGTACGCGCGGCCTCCGAAGGCGAACCCGTCTCGCTGACCGCGCACGATCACGTGCAAGGCACGACCGATCAGATGCTCGTCACCGCCGACGGGCAGGTCACCCTCCTCCACGCCCCGGCCGCGGCTCCACGCCAGGCACCACGACCGCCGACTTCGCCTACGCCGCAGGCTCCATCGCCCGAGGTACCAGGTGGTTTTCCTGCACCGCACTCCCCCACCGCGACCGACTTCACGTCGTTCATTCGGCCGACGAAGCCAGTCCCCTCTAAGGGCTGGCGCAGGACAGTCCACAGCCTCACCGGCGGCGCGATCAATCCCGGTCTCAGCGCCACCGAACGACGTCACGACCAGCTCATCGAACAGGCGCAGACCCGCGCCACTAAGCCGTACACGATCGCGGTGATGTGTCTCAAAGGCGGCATCGGGAAAACCAGTACCACCGTCGGAGTCGGGCTCACGCTTGCGCAGCATCGTGGCGACCGGGTGATCGCGATCGACGCGAACCCCGATGCCGGTGACCTATACGAGCGGACCTGTCCCGGTGAGGCTCCTGCCACCCTGACCGATCTCGCCGATCGGCTTGATGACATTACTGGCATGACCGACCTCAGCCGTTATACCTCGATCGCCGGGCGGCTGACCGTCCTGGCTGGGGATCAGGAACCGACGATCAGCGAGAGCCTGTCGGCCGAGGACTTCACCAGCGCGCTACGCACGCTGCAGCACTACTTCAACGTCATCCTCGTCGACTGCGGAACGGGCGTCACGCACCCGTCGATGGTCGGGATCCTGTCCAACGCCGACCAAGTCGTGATCGCCGGAGGGTACGCCGTCAGCGGAGCGAAACGCGCCGAACGGACCCTGCGCTGGCTCGCGACCAACGGTTACGAGCGGCTCGCCCGCAACGCGGTCGTCGTACTGACCGCGACCGCGGAGGTGTCGCGGCAAGTCAATACCGACGCGATCGAGCAACTGCTCGGCTCCCTCGCGGCCACGGTCGTCACCGTGCCGCGCGACCAGGCAGTCGCCGACGGCGCCGCCGTCACCCTCGACCGCCTCGATGAGGCCACGAGACAGGCGTACCTGCAGATCAGTGCAGCGGTCGCGGAAGATTTCCGCTGATGTCCCGGCGTGGCACGAACATCGCATCTGTTACAGAAACTAAAGTTTGCCCCATGAGCCACACAGGACGTCCCAGCTTTGGCCCGCGTGTACTGATTCCTGCCCGTGTCCCAATAGAACTCAACGAGCAACTGATCGCTATCGGGAAGACCCTGGGAATCCCTAAGGGCGAGGTAGCCGTGCGGCTAATAGCAGCGGCTATCGAGGACTATGACGTGGCCGAATTGCCGAAGATCTACCACAGCAACAAGTGTGACAACAACCAGGAACTCCCGATGACCGGCTAAGACGAAGCAACAAGAGCCGAGGCTAAGCGGTGACCACTCCCCTGCCTCGCCGTGCACATTCGTCGCTGAGGCGTAACAAGCCCAGAAAAGACGAAAGCCGCCCCTAAAAGTCCTGGAAGACCGGGCGGCTCACGGATCGCACATAAACGATCACTTCGTCTGCGTAGAGCGTACCTCACTGCTCCGCAGCCTGGCCACACGTATCGATAAACCACTCTCGCGTGTCGTGGCTGGTCCTGCGCACCCATTTTTCGATGAGTGCGCTCCTGCGCAGACTCCACAGCATTCCCACTCTTTGACGGTTGGGAATCCTTCTTATGGAGTCACCACTTTGAGTAGCGCGACCGCTTCGCATCTTCTTACCGATGAGCGCATCGACCAAATCTTCACCGAACAGTTCGGCGTCATCCGGCCACGGGTACCCGAAATACCGGCAACGAGCTCCCTCGACGAGCTCGAAGCTATCGCGAATCTGATCGACTCGGTCGACGACATTGAGGCTGAACGTCACCAGCTCGCCCACGACCTGTACACCGACCTGCCCATGGTTGATCCTCAACCGACCCACGCCGATGGGTATGGCTACCTGTCCGGCCAACAGTGGCTCGCGCACGCTCGATCACAGATCACCAGCCGGCCTGAGATCCTCGCAGCACGCCGAGTCTCTCCCCAAGCGGCCATCGCCACTGCGATTACTCTCGCTGCCCTCGCCCGCAAGAATGGGGTGTTCATGGCCGGCCTCGACAACGCGGCAGCCAAAGCCCCCCGCATCAGCGAACGAACCTTCTACCGCGCCCTCGGCGCGCTGCAAGACCTCGGCATCGCCGCACGGCGGTTCCAGGGTCGCAGAGCAACCTACGAAGAACGTGCCCTGATCCTCGCGGTCGGTCTCAAGCACGACCGCTGGCGGTCCATCTGGCAGCTAACGATGCCCAGAAAACCAATTCGACCCACATCATGGCAGTCCCCGCGTAGCGAGTCTTTTAAAGCTTCTACCTCAAGATATAGAGGTTTATCTACACGCCTACCGCGTGACGAAGCGGCTACGCCGCAGCAACCACGAAGGAAGCCCCGCTGGAAACACTACGATCCCGCCGCACGAACACTTTTTGACGGCCTCCAGAAGCTCTCTCGCACCTGGAACCGAGCCACCCCTGGACGAATGCTCCCGAAGCTGACAAAATTCGCCCTCGCCGGCGTAGGCCCGTCACAACTCATCGCAGCGATGGACCGTGACAACGCGCAGGCACGGCGTGTAACTCCTCGGTGGATCCGCGATCCCAACCGCTGGCTCCTTGCGGCTCTCGGACGCCTGGACACTAACCACCCACCGACCTGACATCACACGCATACCCCCACCATTACGCCCACACTTACATACCCGTACACATACAACTAACTGTGCAACCGTAGACACGCCGCGCAGCCTCCCTATACCCGCGCCGCGTCGCACTTATCCTGAGCCATATGTACGCCCACACTTCTACCTACTGGATGAAACAATGATTGACTACGGGGCGCTGGACCGGACCGTCGTGATAGGCAACGGCAAAGGCGGGGTGGGAAAGACGGCGATCGCGGCAAACGTCGCCGGACTTGCTGCGCGCTCGGGATATCCGGTGCTACTCATCGATCTCGACCCACAGGGAAACATCCGCGACGAACTAGGCATCCGCGGAAGCGAAGTAGATGACGACGGGGCAGGCCTCGCGCAAACCCTTATGTCTGGCCAGCCACTGACCGTTACCGCGCCACAGGCGCGGCAAAACCTCGATGTCATCATCGGCGGTCGCGCCCTTAGCGACGTCGCAGCAGTCATCAGCGGCCGAATCGCCGCCGGCCGACATGACGGCAATACTCTCGCGGGACCGCTTGCTGCCTATCTGAGCGGCACAGGGTACGACCTTGTCGTCATCGACAGCCCACCCGGTGAAGCCGCATTGCAGCAGGCCGCACTTGAAGCCGCGCGGTGGCTCGTGATCCCCACCCAGTCCGATACAGCTAGCCTGCAGGGAATGGGCGAGATCGCCGAACAGATGGTCCGAGCGGGTGAAACAAACCCAGCGTTGGAACTGCTCGGAGTCGCACTGTTTAACGAATCGGTCGCAGCAACAGCCCTGCGGCGCGACGTCACCGCCGATATTACGACCATGCTCGGGGACATCGCGCCTATGTTTTCTACTATCATCCGGACCTCGGTAGCCGGCAAAAAAGCCCGCAGGGATGGACAGCTGGTCCACGAATACAGCGAAAAGCTGACCGGTGAGGCGCCCTGGAAGGCCCTACGGGAAGGGCGAAAGCCAGCGAACCCAGGGACCGCGCCGGCCCTCGCCGCTGATTACCTGGCCTTGACCAACGAAATCCTCACGCAAATAGCCGACCGCGAGAAGGAAGCAGTCAACGCATGACAACCCCGACCGCGCTACCAGACCTCGCCACCACACTGCGCCGCAAACGCGCGACGCCGACGGGACAGGTCACAGCCGAAACGACGACTTCGACGGCCCAGGCGCCTGTGCGAACCCCGGACAAAGAATCGGAGACGCCCAGTCCGGCCAAAGCCTCACGTCCCGTGGAACGTCGTGAATACCTCCGCCAGATCACTTACTCGCTCCCACGGGACCTGCACCGACGCGGCAAAGACCGTGCCGCCGAACGCGGCGAAACACTCACCGCATTTCTCTTGAATGCAATAAATACCCACCATGAGCGGATACTCGACGGACATGAGACCCCGCAAGAGGTCACCGGTGGACTATTTACCATCCCGCAGGCCGCCCGACCCACGGTCAGCAAGGTCCAGACAAGCATTCGGATCACCGACAGCCAAACCGCGGCGATCACCGCACTATGCAAGAAAACCGGGCTCGATAGGGGAGAAGTCTTCGCAGCAGCGCTACGGCTTGAACTTCGCTAAGCCCGGCGAGCTCGACCCACGCGGACCGTATTCACCGCGCATGAAGACGCGGCGAAGAGCGCGGTCAGCCGACGCCGTAACGAAACTGAACGCGACGTAACGAAATTACGCAACGTCCACGCAGGGTATCCAAAAAAGACGATCGGCGCGGTTATCGAGTGCCTCACCCCACGACTCGGATGAACGTTCTTACATATCAAGCGCACCGTTGCATACATCGAAACATCTGAAGGAGGCGTACGATCAGACAAATGACACGCATAACTGTCGCATTAACCCGATATTAAGGGGACGGTCATGACTAGCGTTGCAGACGGAGTCCGGTCGCGAGACCGAACCCGATACGACAAAGCCCATGCCCAGGCCATCCGAGTCGACTTCACCGAGATCGTGAAATTCCTCTCCGAAAGCCTCGGACCGAAACTCACCGCGTTCATTGCCGGAGTCGACACCAAAACAGTGCACCGCTGGATCAACAGCGACGGTCAGAGGCCACGCGAGGCGTACGAACAGCGCCTCCGCGCCGCATTTCAGATATTCCAGCTACTGCAAGCCGTGGAATCACCACCCACCGTGCGCGCGTGGTTCATGGGCATGAACCCGCAACTCGATGACGCGTCTCCGGCCGAAGCCCTCGCAGAAGACCGTAAGCGTGATGTCATGGCCGCGGCACGTGCGTTCGTGCAAGGCGGATAACGGAACTATTCCAGAGTGTCGACACCCAGCTCCGCAGTCCTGCCCCGCGAGGCACAAGCATCAGGTCCACTGTTTCGAGTGGCACGTTCTGACCGACTCCTTGATTTCTCCTACATCCACGCCGCCGATGCCCTCATGGCCAGATCGGGAAACCGGTTCGACGTACCCGGCGGGGGAGTGCTCTATCTGGCCAGTACCCCCAGCGGCTGCTACGCCGAGACCCTCGCCCGGTACCGGCCGTCCGCACGGATCATCGACGCCGTCCGGGGTGAAGATCCCAGTTTTCTCGTCGCCGGCGCGGTCCCGGCCGACTGGCGGCACCGGCGGCTGCTGGTCGATGTAGACCTTCACCAGGCGCTGCCGTTCCTCGATATCGAGGCCGCGGCCACGCACACCTTCCTCACCGCGCAGCTCGCGGCAGACCTCACGGCGTTAGGCGTCAACGAAATTGACGTCGCCGCCGTACGCGGACCCAACCGCCTGGTCACCAGGCTCGTCGCCGGATGGGCGTACGCGGCCAGCGACGAGCAGGGCAACGCGTTGTACGCCGGCATCCGCTACGTCTCACGACTAGGGAACCATGAATGCTGGGCCGTATTCGACGGCACACAGGTAACGCAGCGCCGCGGGCGCACCATCGACCTGGACGATCCCGACCTCCTGCTCGTCGCCGACGAGTTCGGGCTACGCATCTTCTGAGCGATCCCGACCGGCAGTGCAGTCACCTCCATCGCCGGCCGCGCACTACCGGCTAGCCGGTGGTGTGATCGGGCTTCGCTAGCCGCTCAGACAATCCACTCCTATAAGGAGTCTCGCTAGCTCGACACGACTCACTCGCGGGCTCGATCGCAGCGGCGAGAAAGAACAACAGGGGAGCGGCCGGCGGCACTCACCGACCGGAAAAGGCCCGCGTGGTCCAGTTTTGGGCTGTGGGAAGTCGTCTCAGTGAAGCCGGTCTGGGGCCCGACCTGTCAAGGCACGCCACCACCCGGCCCGGGGCGCTGCGCTTATATCCCTGGCCCGGGCGGCGACTCTACGGCCTGGACAGCCCACCCTCGACCGGCTCCCCATCACTGCCTTCACCCAGCCGGAAACACCGGCACTACATCGAGGGCAGAAAGCAGGTCCCACCATGAGCACCTACATCAGCCGAGTCGCCCTCAGCATCGCCGGCACCCAGAAAGTCGCTGTCAGTAGTCACACCATGACCAGTGACGAATTCCCGCACGTCACCGTCCAAGCCGGGCAGCTGCAGATCGTCTGCACCGAGCCCGGTGCCGTCGAGGCCTGGGCCGAAGGCTGGGCCATCGCCCGCGACCTGCGCGCGGTCGAGGCCGAGGTACCGCTCACCGCGCGAGTCACCGAGCCGATGCAGCTCGCGATCGGGACCATCGCGATCATGGCCAGCTGCAACGGGTACAGCATCCCCACCGTCGTCGGGATGCCCAGCGCCGTCGGGGAACGGGCCTACGTCGAAGTCGCCGTTGACGCGGTCACCGTCCGCGCCTACGACCAACGCGCCATCACCAGCATGCTGGAGGCCTGGTCACACGCGCACCACCTCGCCCGGCCGACATTCACCGACCCGATCGACCTGCCGCAGGCGAACGGGCACGCCATTCAGCGCCGCCGGCAGCGCGCCGGTCACACGCGATAGGGCGGTAACAGGGGGTGCCCGCCATACCAGGTGGGCACCCCCTCCGGGGCGTTATCCACACGCCGGAAGTGGCGCGCCCGCAGGCTGTGGACAACCACATTCGCCGCGCCCCGCTCAGCGACAGTGGACGAAATGCCACCCGAACTCCACGAGGAAAGAAGCGCACCATGTACCAGATCCGCACGCTCGACCTGCAAGACGCGGTCAGCACCACCATCAGCCGCCACCGCGACTGGTCAGGCGCGCTACGCGCGTTCTGCCGTGCCAGCATCGACATCCGGGACGTTCTCGCCGCCAGCGACGAGACCGTCGACATCGGGCTCGAGCTCGTCGATGAGGACGGCCGCACGTGCGACCGGGTCTGGATCAGCCACCACCACGGGCACACCGACACCCTCAGCCTGCGCTGGCCCGACCCGCAGCACGCCTGAAAACTAGTCAGGCCGCCCTCCGGGCGCGCTACCCCTTGTGGCCGCACGCGGCACATCCTTGCTCCGAATCGCCAATTCTTTCACGGTGGATCGCTTCACCAAGGGGAAGTCCTCCGGACAAATCCACTCGGCGCTCCTACGTCGCTTATTTCCTCGCGGATTTCTCCTGCGGACCGCTACGCGCCCTTGGCTCCGCTCACCACCACAGAATTTGGCTTGATATCGGAGCAAGGACAGCACCGATCAGGTGACCAAACCGGACACCCGCAACCAACGTAAGGAGCAAGTCATGAGCACCACACTCACCGTCGAAGGAAATCTCGTCGCAGACCCAGAGCTAAAATTCACGCCGAGTGGTCACGCCCTCGCCACGTTCGCTGTCGCGGTCAACAACCGCGAGAAGAAGGCAGGGGAGTGGGTCGATGCACCCGCGACCTACCACGACATCGAGGCGTGGAAGACCCTTGGCGAGAACGTCGCGACCAGTCTCTGCAAGGGCAACGGGGTCATCGTGACCGGCGTGATTCGCACCCATACCTGGGAGGACAAGACCACCGGCCAGCAGCGTAGCCGGAACACCATCACCGCGTACAACGTCGCCGCCAGCTTGAAGTACGCCACCGCGGCCGTGCACAAGGCCGAACGCAGGAGCGATAACGAGATCAGCGAACCAGCCTCGCAGTTCTAACCAAAGCCCCGGGGGTAGGCCAGCCAATAGTGCGGCCTACCTCGGCCGGCTGCCGTGAGAATGTCGGCCGGGTGCGAAATGATCAACGACGAAACCACCCGCAAGACAGACCGTCACAGACTTGGTGTCTCGCCCGCGCGAACCGCCTCCGCAGCGGGCGAGACGCCATCGCTACCGAGACCGAGTACAGGGAAGGTGATCGAGGATGCGTACCGCCGACACAGACGCGACGTACTACCGCACCGCGGCCACGATGGCCTATCCCTGCGGCCGACTACTCCGCGTCACCGACGACGGCACCCTGGCGGTGTATGACCAGCAGCAATGGCGCGCCCTCGGTCGCGCCGCCGACGTACCCGACGGCGCACACGCGATCACCGCCCGCGAAGCATCAGAACGTGTCGGGCAGAACGCATGAGATCCCGGCGCACCGAGCCCGAGCTGCTCGCCCACATCTTCAACCGACTCAGCGACATCGGGCTTCTCGTCGGCACTCTCAGCTTCGTCGTGCTCATCGTTGCCTGGCAGAAGGACTGGCAACACGCGTACGCATGGGTCTTTCCTGCGTCATGGGCGGAACCATCGGGGTAGCCGCTCGCGTCGTCGCACGCCGCTACACGAACACCGACTAGCCTGGGCTGGCCGCTCAAAAGACCATCGCACACCCGTTCGATGTGGTGGCGTACGCTAGCGCTCATGGGTGCACAACGTCGCTACGCCACAGAGCCCACTGCCGGCCTAGAGCGGGCATCCGGAGGGTGAGCGGGGGACCTCATCGCGGCCGCCGAACGCATCGCCGCCCACCACGAACGACAGCCTGCCGGCGGCGTGTACGCGGGGGATGGCAGGTATATCGGCAAAGCCGATGATGAGGCATGGGACGTGCCGACACGAGCCGGTGCGGGCCGGTACCGCAGGGGAGACCGCGCCGACGGCGCAGACGCGCGGCTACTCGTCACACCCGGCCAGGATCTCGACGCGATCACCGAGCTGGTGTACGTCGCGCGTGGCTACGAGTCGCCGGCCGCGTGGCGGCATCGCCGGGTCGCGGACGTGCTGTACGCCGCGATCGGCGCCGGCATGCTCGAGTCAGCCCCTACCGCGCAGGTAGAGGACACCGCGAGCCGCTATCTCGCGACCATCGATCCTGGCTGGCTCACCGACCACGCCGCTGGTCTCCGCGCCCACCTCGGCCTGCCTAGCGGAAGATGGACGGACTCCGCGTGGGGTGCAGCGCTGCGTGGCAGAGAAACATGCCGGAAAGCTTCTCCTTGAGAGCAACAGATAGACAATCGAGACATCGCGGGACGTCGTCTCGGAGATGTCACACGGGTCATGCACAATGGCGACGTGACCGTAACCCGCCCGAGCGCCCTCGACACCGCCAAGCTGCGCAAGGCGCGAGGTGCATTCTTCACTCCTGCTGCGATAAGCAGATTCATAGTCGAATGGGCCGTTCGCGATCCCCATGACTCAGTTTTGGAACCCTCGGCAGGTGACGCTGTTTTCCTTGTGGAGGCCGTTCGTCGCATGCGCGAGCTTGCCGACGGCGAGACGATGACGCCGAAGGTGCGTGGAGTTGAGATTCATGCACGCAGCGCACGCATCGCACGGGCGCGGGTGCGCAAAGCTGGGGGACACGCGACGATCACCGGGAGTGACTTTTTCCTCCTGGAACCCACTGCCAGCTACTCCGCCGTGATCGGAAATCCGCCCTACATCCGCTACCAAGAGTTTTCGGGTGAGTCGCGAGCAAGATCTAGAGCGGCGGCACTAAAGGCAGGTGTATCCCTGACCGGCCTCGCTTCAAGCTGGGCAGCCTTCACGGTGCATTCGGCGCTCTTCCTCAAGAAAGGCGGCAGACTCGGCCTGGTTCTTCCAGCAGAACTACTCGGTGTTAACTATGCCGCCGCCGTCAGGAAATTCTTATTCGAACGGTTCAAATCAGTCCAACTCGTGCTCTTCACCGAGCAGGTGTTTCCAGAAGCCGAGGCGGACGTGCTGCTGCTGCTCGCGGAAGGCTTCAATGAAGGTCCGACCGACCATGCAACGATCTACCAGGCACAAGACGCCGAAGCGCTTGCCAGCCTGAGTACACCATTGAGGTGGGCACCGTTGGATCCGTCTGCGAAATGGACCGGTTTGCTAGTTGACCCGGACGCAATCGAGCCACTCCGGTCTCTCAAACAAGCGGGTCACTTCACGCACCTCGAGACTTGGGGCGATACAACGCTTGGAATGGTGACAGGCAACAACAGCTTCTTCGCCCTTTCGCCCGCGCGTGTGACCGAGCTGGGACTACCCCGAAAGGATCTCTTGCGGTTGTCGCCGCCAGGTAGCACGCATCTGCGCGATCTGTCCCTCTCTGCTGGGATGATGAGACAGCTTGGGCGCAACGGACGCGCAACTTGGCTTTTCCGTCCGGCTGCAGAGCCGTCCGCTGCAGCAAAGGCATATATCACCGCGGGCCATCTTGCGGGTGTCGACCAGGCTTATAAATGCCGCGTACGCACACCTTGGTACCGCGTACCGCTACTTGCGCCGGCCGATTTGCTGCTGACCTGCATGAACGCTGACACGCCACGACTATCGACAAATGACGCGGGAGCGCATCATCTCAATTCGGTACACGGGGTCTATCTCAAGCCGAGCGTGAACGAACTCGGCCGAGATTTATTACCACTGGCGAGTCTGAATTCGGTGACGTTGCTCAGTGCCGAGATGGTCGGCCGCTCCTACGGCGGCGGCATCCTCAAGATCGAGCCACGGGAAGCAGATGTCTGGGCGATGCCGACACCAAGTCTAGTTCAGGCGCGGGCGAGCGAATTAGGAGCGATTAAGGAGTGCGTAGCAAAACTACTGCGGTCCGGGAATCTAATGGAGGCGGTCGCCATGGTTGATCAGACTCTCTTGTTAGATAGCGGATTGGTCACCAAGACCGACCTCCGCAATGTTCGAACCGCTCGGACCATGATGGCCACGAGGAGAGCATCGAGGTCAGATCGTGGCCGCTGAACCATCGGCAAAGGCCAAGGCGTGGGCGATTTTCGATCACATTGTCCAAGAGGCCGCGCCCAACGGTGACCACTCCGATCCATGGACGCGAGACCCCGCATCCGGCGCGCTCGTCTACACGCCAGATTTCGACGTGCTCACCAGGCTTCTCGGTGTGCCGCTTTATTTGAGGGCCGTGCCGAGAACAGGTGTACCAGCGCTGGCTCTTGACGTGTGGACGTCGTACGAACTACGTAGAGCCGGGTTCGATAGTGACGCCGTGTGGCCGAGGCCGTCCGCGCCGAGAGTTCTTCCGGCACCCATTGTCAGCCTTCTGCAAAAAGTCACCAAACCGGAGCGGGAAGCGCTCTGGAACCGGCTCCGGGGGGCCACACCGCCCGCCGGTGCAGCGGCGTCGAGCGCGAGCATTCTCGGTAAGAATTATCTGAAGCAGGTCGATGTTGTGATGTCGAACTGGGTCGCTGGTCCTGAGCTGCTTATCAGCACGAAGCGCATGGATTCAAGTTTCGGAAACAACGCTGCCAACCGTGTCGAAGAATCGTATGGCGATGCCAAAAATCTTCGCCTACGACATCCGCTGGCAGCACTTGGGTTCATGTACGGTCTTCGGTCCACGATCTTCAACGAATCACCGGGTATAGCCGAGTGGCTGGTCGACCTTCTGCAAAAGCTTGGCCGCGAAGACGACGCGTACCACGCAGTGACGCTCATCGTCATGGAATACGCCGACGACAACGCCGTCGAAGGAAGCGACGATGATGCCGGGGACGGCAAAGGCGCACTCACCGAGGCCGGCGTCACTATTGACGAACCTGACACCGATACCAGTGTCGCAGCGACCGAGGGGACTATCGAAGTCGGCGCAGTCGAAACCGCCATGGCCAACCTTCCTCTCGTAACTATTCGGTTCGACCTCGTGCCTGCGGGGCTGCAGCCTGGACGCTTTATCGCAGAAATGACCAGGCGCGTTCTCGACGCAACGCCCGTAAATCTCCATAGGGAAGCGCGAAGGCGGATGTCCAACTCGATGCCGGGGTGAAACATCGCGTCGGCCCGACGCGTCTGCCCATCGTCTCAAACTCATGGGGGTATACCGCGCCTGAGGTACAAGTTGCCGGGATAATGTGCCTGCTGTAGCCGCGACGGGCGCCGGAATACTCGAGGTTTTCCCCACCGCAAAGGACGTGGAAGGCGTCGCTCAGTACTTCGCGAGTATCGACCCGGGCTGGCTTACCGACCATGCCGGCCCGCTGGAGGTCGGCGCAGCGCAAGAATCGGCAGCGAATCGTAAGTGGTGATAGGTGGATGACCGAGGATGGCTGGCGACTCCTACTCGCCGTGCTTGCGGTGGTGATTTCTCTCGCCGCTTTCGGGTTCTCGATCGTTGCGTTTCGCCGTGGCTTGCCCAAACTTCGGATCGAAGCGGGTAAGGCGATGGTGTTCGAACCTCAGGGTGATCCCCGAGGGGTGATTGTCGTAAGAGTAGCGAACAACGGCGGGTCTTCGGCGCATATTAGTGGCGTGACCCTCAACGCCACGGACGGGTCGCACCGGGAGTACCCGATGAGGGTTGGGGGCGGTCCCAGCATGCCGCATGAACTTGCGGCAAATGGAGGTCGGGCGTCGTGGTTTTTCGATCATGCGCAGCTACGCCAGCATGCGCGCGATCAAGTACGGGATGAACCTCTAAGGGTACGGGCAACGGTCCAGGTTGGTAGCAACCATCGCCGTCAACGGGGGCGAATCGATATCGCTCCCGCCGGTTCTACGGCCGACCATAGGTCTCTAAATGGGCGACTATTGGCGTGGATTCGTAGTTGGACCCATCCGGGTGTGGGTCTGTACCCGTTCGCGTCAGATTTCGACCTGATCAACCGGACTGGCACGCTCACTCTTTTGAACGCAGGTCGAGGATTCACGCGTCCTTCCAAGCTCACACTTACAGTGCAGCACGCTGATGGCCATCGCGATCGCGTTGTCGGTTATGACCCTGTACGGGTACCTCGGATCTGGCCACGCAGTCAGATCACTCTGCGCGTGCCACTCGTTAACCCGCCCGACGTGGGCGATGGGGACACCTTCACGTGGAGTTCGACGCGGGGAAAGGGAATCGGCGGCGGCTACGGCGCCACCACTTACGCCGAAGCTGAGGAGTTCGTAAAGCAATCTAAGAGTAGGACCGAGGCGACCGATGCCGCGACTGAGTGGCTCGGCGATATAGCCCCGCCGACGGACCTTTAACATCCGAACTCGCCCCCGACACAGAGCGAACGCGTCCGATTAACGATCCCTCACCGGCACACCATCACGGCGATGTCGGTCCCCACGTTTACGCTAGTCGCATCGTACCGAAAACCCGTTCCGCAAATAGTCCCGTTGAAGGTGCCTTATTCGGTACGGCGTAGATGCTAACCATTTTGTGCCGAGAGGACCGAGCCATGGCTGCAGTTAACAGCGACACCGTTGCTGACTCGCTCCGCGCGTGGGCGCGCGGCAACTATGCCCTCGAGGCCGCGGCCGAGATGGTGATTCGGGCGGCCAGTGGCCGCTACGCGGATCCCGGACAACCGTGGATCACCGCCAAGCATCAGTCCGGTGGCGGCGATCGGTACATGCTGGATGTCGACGCGATCACCGACCAGAACATCGGGGCGTTGTCCGGGGGAGAGCAGCGGGTTCTTCGGATCGTCGCTAGTCTCGCCGGCGGTGCACCGGTTCGCCTTGACGATGTGGCCGGTCTTGATCGCGGGACGTTAGACCTCGCCCTGGCTGCGATAGCGCACGCCGGGGGCAGCCATGAGCACTCCGATGTCGCAGTTGATCCGGACGGCGGGGACTTCGCGGTCATGAGACTTGGCAGTCTGCATCCGTGGCCGACGGGGTCCACGCCGCCACGTTGGCCGACAGGGAGCCCGTCGTGAGAGCAGCCGGATTAGGGTCCGCGGCGATGACATAAAAACATCACTACGGTTCGCAACGTTCATATCTCGGACCCCGGGCGCCTTTCACTCATCAAGGACATTCTCGAGTTAAACCTGGTGAAGGCTCTCGGGAAGGTTGGAACAGGGCGCCACGTGGCTTGGCTCAGCACTCTCTGGGATCGCCACGAACGTCCAGCCCAACGCCGCGAGGGCGTAGGTGCCAGCTTCCTCCGCCTCGATGCGGTTCCACAGGTCCGGTGTTTCGCCTGGCATCAAGTCTGCTGCGGGTGTGCCTAGCCACAGGTCGTCGCCGGCCCATCGATGCGGTTCGCCGCTCGCATTGAGGACGTCGCTGAACACATCGCGTGCGACGATCGGTGTTGCCCAGCCATTCCAAGGCTCGCCGAACGCGAGAGCTTGCCAGGACCGATCGGGTAGGGCGTCGAGAGTGAACCGCATGTAACCAAGCATGCCAGCCACACCCGACAGATGGCGGCAACAATGGGCTGATGGCTGATCATCTCACCCCAGACGGACGCTCTCGAGTGATGGCGGCGATCAGGTCCAAGGATACGAAGCCAGAGCTTGCGCTGCGGTCGGCCCTGCGTGCCGCAGGCGCGACGGGCTACCGGCTTCATCTGCGTTCGCTACCGGGTCGGCCAGATATCGCCTTCACCAGATGGAGAGTCGCAGTATTCGTCGATGGAGTGTTCTGGCATGGACATCCTGACCACTTTCACCCTGATCGTTCTACAGAGTATTGGCGCGTGAAAATTGATAAAACCAGGCGGCGCGACCGCGCGGCCAACATTGCTCTCGCAGCGGAAGGGTGGGTCGTTGTGAGGGTCTGGGACCAGGAGGTCAAAGCATCGGTGGGGGCGTGTGCTCAGAAGGTCATCCAAGCGCTGGCTCGAGCGGGCTGGGGAAGGCAGGGTTGACTCTCAAGCGCTCACTGTTGCCATGCGTTGATTCAGGAAGGCGAAGAACCGCTGCACTATTTGCGTCGCGTTAGCGGGCTCGTAGAGCTCCCGGACGGCACGGTGCGCCGTAGGCTCTCCAGCGGAGTGAAGTGACGCGGCTGTGTATATCGCAGTAGCGCCTGTTCCCTCCGCGGTTAAGGCGTGTACCTCAAATTCAACTCGTGGCGCTCCGAGGTGCCTTTCGAGGAGTAACTGCATCACGTTGGCCTCGTACAGCGGCTGGTACAGGCGGTCTGAGCGCAGGCTACTTTTCAGCGCCATCGCGAGGATGATCTCTCCGGGTTCGACCGAGTCCGCGAGCCGCGTATGGGCAGTCGAGAGCGTTCCTTGGGAGCCGCGGTCGAGATTCAGAAAAGGAGTACGCCAGATATCGTCCTTGCGCACTTCATCGGGCAACACCACTACGGCAATGTCCGGAGTTGAGGTCGGCATAGATAGGTTGTTCTCTGCAAGTTTGTCACGCAGTACTGCGATCCGCGCCTTTGCGTTCGGTTCGAGTAGCCGGACCCAATCGTAACGGCGCGGCAGGTTGACGATGCCGACCTGTCGGCGTTCCGACCTCCCGACTGAGGGTCGTGCATAGCGTCGAGGCGTTGGCCAGTTGCCCGTGGCCATGAACGAGTTCCAATAGGCCGCCGCATCCCAGAGGATAGCGCTCGTGAGGGTCTCGTAAATGTCTCCAGTGACCTTCGCAATGGCGTTGCTGTCGAGCGTGAAGTCGGAGCCATAGAGGTAGTCGCCCTCTGCTCGAGCGTTGGCAATTGGCTGACGTACGACCTCCTGGAAGGGCATCGCGTTGAGTCCGGACGACCCCCATCCGGGAAGGGCGGCGCCGAATGTATAGGCCAGCATGTTCTGTTGGAGGAGGCGGAACTGGGTCTTCCGGTTTCGAATTGGCGCATCCCGGAGGTCCTGGATGCACCGGTCCTCGGGGGACAGCGCGTTGGTGGCAACCTGGCTGAATCTGAAAGGCACTACAACTCCTCCGCCTCGTGGATAAGGGATGAGAGTGTGCATCCCAGGGCGTCAGCCAAACGCTGCTGCGTCATGAGGGTGGGGTTTCGCCGCCCCCGCTCCAGGCTGCTGATGTAGGTCCTGTCAAGTCCGGCCGCTCCCGCAAGTCCCTCCTGGGAAAGCCCCGTGCTCATCCGATGCCGCCGAACGATCAGGCCGAAGCGCGTCGTCATCTCATCCCGTGGCACGCTCGCGACACTAGGCATTTGTGGACGATAAGACCACGGACTATAAGTCACATCGTTAGGACACTAGATTCGCGCGCGAACACAATATGTAGACTATTAGTCACATTCGCCGGTGGTCCCTTACTCTGTCGTACTTCGCGGCTATGGTCACAGCACAGCAGCGCGAACCAAAGGAGCAAAGTGTGGCAAAGCGCACGGCGGTATCACTATTTTCGGGGTGCGGAGGCTTCTGCGAGGGTGTTCGCCTCGCGGGGTTCGACGTGCAGGCGGCCGTTGAGATCGATCGTTTTGCATCATCCACCTACCGTGAGAATTTCCCGGAAGTGCCACTCTTCGAAGGCGACATTCACGCGTTCCTTAACGATTCGCACGCCGACTGGACCGACGATGAGTCCAAGCGTTTCGGGCACTTAAAGGATGCCGAAGTGGACCTTCTCTTCGGGGGGCCTCCGTGTCAGGGATACAGCCAGATCGGAACTCGCATCCTTGACGACCCGCGTAACGAGTTGTACTTGCAGTACATCCGCGTGCTGAAGCAACTTCGGCCCAAGGTTTTTCTTATGGAGAATGTCCCTAACATGCTGTTGCTTGCCAAGGGGAGGTTTAAACGCGAGGTTCTCGAAGCCTTTGCTGCCGCTGGATACACGAACTCAGGCGTGACGGTCGTATCGGCCGCGGATTACGGGGTGCCACAGGTCCGCCGTCGCGCAATTTTCTTCGGAATCCGCGATGGCGAGGATGCCGGCGGAACAGCCGAAGACCTGATCGCGAAGTTCCTCAAGGAACAGGAACGTCCTGCCCCGACAGCGTGGGCGGCAATCCGTGACTTGCCCGAGCGGACTGCTATCCATTACGAGAATCTTACTTACCCACGCTCGAGCGCCAAGTCGCCTTTTCTAGATGAGATGCGTCTGGACCGCGACGGTGAGCGATATACGGCTGTTGACAAGGTAGCGGCTCAAGGTGTTGAGCGGCGCATGCTTAGCAACCACCACACGAAGGAGATACGGGCGCGGAGAAAAGCGCTCATCGCCCTCCTTGAGCCTGGAGCCAAAGGCGACAGCCTGCCCAAAGATGTCTGGGACGGGCTGCGGCCAGAGAAGTGGCGCCGCTTGCCGGTCGATCGTCCCGCTTACACAATTCTGGCTCAGATGCACCGCGATCTGTCCGAGTGGGTTCACCCAAAGTTCGAGCGTTGGATCACCGTGCGGGAGGCCGGCCGATTGCAGTCGTTCCACGACGGCTTCGTGTTTTACACGAGCGAGTGGCAGATGCTTAAGCAGATCGGCAACGCGGTTCCGCCATTGTTGGGTCGTGCGGTCGCCGCCTCGGCTATCGAAGTCCTGGACAGAATCGACGAGGACGCCACGACGCTTGATCTAGGAGAAGCCGAGCTGGAGCGCAGGTCCACGCGGTTCGAGACGCTGGCAGTAGTCCAGCGAACCTAAGGCCGTCTAACGTGATCTTCGCGCCGTACCTAAACCCCAGGATCGCTGCGTGACTTGCGTAGCATCGCCGCGTGTGGCGGTTTTCTGATGGCCCGGCCACCGCGCTGGCAAGCGACGCTCGACGCCAGCATCGAGGAAGTGTGTTTGGCTGTACGGCTCTATAACGATCCGGCTGAGACCCGCTCCTTTGAGGGGTTTGTCGTCCATATGCACCTGGCCTGGCTGTATCTGTTACACGCCGAGTTCATCCGCGACGGAGTCGACTACCGCTACTGGGATGACCGTTACAAGAAGCGGCTACTTCGCGTCGACGGCGAACCGAAGTTATGGGAACTTGAACGATGCGCTAAGGAGCGCTGGACGGATCCCACAGACCCCATGGCGGCAAACCTACGTCTCTTCATTCGGTTGCGGAATCGGCTCGAGCATCGTCACGCGCACGCGGATGCCGCGCTGATGCTCAACCTGGCCGGCCACTCCCATGCGCTGCTGATCAATTACGAGACCGAGCTAACCGCGGGATTCGGTGCGGACCGCTCGTTGGCTCTGCGCCTACGCGTTCCACTGTTTGTCGGAACGTTCACCTCGCAGGGCGAACATGCACTTCGTCAGTTTCGAAAGACCCTGCCAACAGATCTGAATGGGCTCCTCACTGATTACTTCACTGATCTTGGCGACAAGGTAACCAATGATTCGCGCTTTGAGTTTAGGCTCCGAGCCACCGTTGAGCTTGCCCCCAAGGATCCTGACGCCGTAGCAATCCAGTTCACGCATCTCAACGACATGACCGACGACGAGAAGGCGGCGGTAGAACGGATGGGCCATAAAGGGCAAGTCATCATCCGCGACCGGCGACAGCCCATATCCGGCATGGGCATGCTCTCCGGCAAGGCAGCGACCGACGAGGTCCAGGCGGGCTTGCCGTATCGCTTTAACGCCAATCATTTCACCGCTGCGTATAAGCGATTGAATGCCCGCCCCGGTCGGGGAGCGCCCGATCCCGACCACACTAACCCCGACTGGTGCGTCTATGACGAACCGACCGGCTGGTATCGCTATACGAAGGGGTACGTCAAATACCTCACCAAGAAGTGCGGCACTCCCGAGGGCTTCGAGGAAGTCACCGGCTTGAAAGCCCGGCGGAAGCCCTAGGATGCCCGTCAGGGGACGTCAATAGCCGCTACTTCAGCGGCTGCGCGCTGGGGCTTGCGGCTGACACCTTGACCCCGGCCCGCAGGTGGGCATGCTTTAGGCGTGTGTCGAACGTACGTTTTGCATGTTGACGCTCGTCATCGCCATATTTTGACAAGAACAGACCGCAAGAGTAGTGGTTCCGGATCGTGCATCAGATGCGATTCGCCAAGGTCTACCTTACGTAACGTCGATTCTCGGCGTACTGCATCCTGTTGTAAGCGACCGGGTGTCCCCCGCGTGGGGTTGGTCTTCGGCGTGGAGTTGAGGAGGGCTGCTCCCCGGCCCGTGGGGAGGTACGCCAACCGGCGTGTGCGTCGCATGGTGGTCGTCAGACGCTTCTTTTGGTGGGTGACGTCCCGCTGAGTGGTGGAGTTTCTCGACACCGTGCGGGTCAGTGGTTTCAGATTATGCCGCGCTGATTTCGGGCATGACTTCGACCTCCTTCTCGGGGTTGTTCATGGCGGCGAGTTCGGCCATGGACGCGGTTGAGAAGTAGCGTCGGTCGCCGGCTTCCCACTCGTCGTGCTGCTCGAGCAGGACAGCGCCGGCCAGCCGGAGCAGGGCTGCGGGGTTCGGGAAGACACCGACGACGTCGGTGCGGCGTTTGATCTCCTTGTTGACCCGCTCCAGCGGGTTCGTTGACCAGATCTGACGCCAGTGTTTGTGCGGGAAACCGGTGAACGCCAGCAGATCTTCCTTCGCCTCATCGAGCATGCCCGCGACTTTAGGATGCGACCGCGCAAGCATCCGGGAGACCTCATCGAACTGGGACCGCACGTGCGGGGCATCGGGTTGAGCGAAGATCGTACGAATAATCGACGCGACCATCTCCTGAGTGCCCTTGGAAACGACCGACAAGACATTGCGCATGAAATGAACACGGCACCGTTGCCAGCCCGAGCCCTGCAACACCGCGGCAATAGCGTTCTTCAGGCCGGTGTGAGCATCAGACATCACCAGCTGGACCCCGCCGAGACCGCGGGATTTCAGCGACCGCAGGAACTCGGTCCAGAACGCTTCGTTCTCGGTGTCCCCGACGTCAAACCCCAGGACCTCACGGCGACCGTCCGCGGCGATACCGACCGCGACCACGATCGCCTGGGACACGACCCGGTGATTGACGCGAGCTTTGCAGTACGTCGCATCAAGGAACACGTAAGGGAACCCCATCGCCCCCAGATCGCGGCCGGTGAACGCGCCGACCTCCAGGTCCAGATCAGCGCAGATCCGGGACACTTCAGACTTCGAAATCCCCGAATCAGCTCCGAGAGCTTTAACCAGATCATCGACCTTTCGGGTGGAGATGCCATGCAGATAGGCCTCCATCACGACCGCGAACAGTGCTTGGTCGACCCGCCGGCGGCGCTCTAGCAGGGACGGGAAGAAACTGCCCCGGCGTAGTTTGGGGATCTTCAGTTCCAGGTCGCCGGCGGTAGTGCTCAATGTCCTGGCGCGGGTGCCGTTGCGGACGGTGGTGCGATCAGCGGTGCGTTCATACTTATCGGCGCCGATCACGCTCGCGGCCTCAGCATCGATCAGTTCCTGATAGAGCGTTTCGGTTACTGACTGGATCCGATCAGAAACATCGGTCAGCTTCAGTTGAGCCAACAGGGCAAGCAGGGCAGACTGATCAAGAGCCATCGTGTGTTGTGTCCTCTCGTGAGTACTTAGAGCGTTCTCACTGACCATCGCACGATGGCTCGCCTCATCGAAGACAAGGCCTGGAACTACACCACTCGAGGGGACGTCACCTTTTGGTGTCATTCGTGCGGGCGGAGCGAGCAGTCACCTCGTGGTAGTCGTGATGCCGATGCCGATCACCTTCCTTTCTCTCACCGGTAGCAATAGTGACTCTCTCACCGGTAGCAATAGTGACGAGCCTGGTGGGCGTCGCGGTAGGCCCGGCCAGGTGGTGAGCGTGGCCGGGCCCAGCCATCGGTCCCGGGCGCGTGGGCCCGCGGCAGTCCCGCGCGAGCGGTGGCGGTAGTGGCACGGACCCGGTCGGCGCCGGGAGTAGGCGCGACCGCGACGCGGGTCGATGGCGGGTCCGGGGGCTGCGCTGGCCATTCGGCGGCGATGATCGAGTCGAACTGCTCGCGTAGCCACTGCCGATCCTCGCGCAGCAGCACCAGGGTCTGCTGCGCGTCCGCGTCGTCCCTGCACCAGTAGCGGTGGTCGGTGGTGGTCTGCATGATCCTCACCTGCCCGTCGATCTGCTGGTCGCCAGGTGCTGGCGCGGCTAGGCGTTGATGGCCTCCCGGTCGCTGTTGCTGCTGATCTCGATTTTGCGGGGCTTGGCCTTTTCGGCGACCGGGATCGTGAGGGTTAGAACGCCGGTCTGGTAGCTGGCGTTGATCTTCTCGGTGCTCATGGATGGGCGGCGGAACGGCACACGATGTAGCGGATGGTGCATGTGGTGTGTGGTTTGTGGTTAGTTGCCGGGCAGCCAATCAGTTATTGCGTTCTACTACCCCTGGCCAGCAGATTGGTATTAGATAAGCGAGCACGCATCGATTTGGGACTCCGGGGGGGAGCCGCATCGATACCGTGCGAGGCTCGGCCAAAGATTAGATGGGGATCTACTCTTCGAGCATCCGGTAGAGGTGCCGCGGGGCCCCGCAACCATTCGTGGTTGCGGGGCCCCAGTGCATGTGGCGCAGCCTGCTGCGCGCAAACCCTTCGCCGCTGGGGCATCGACGGCGAATCAAGACCCGCAGCGCATCGGAAGCCAATGACAGCGCGGCGAAACGCTCAACGCGTCCTGAGCGAAAGGTCCGGGACTCCAGGGTGGTTTTGGATTGTCCTGTGTTGAGCGCGATGAACTATGAGGAGTGCGAGTAGGGTCCAAAAACATGACGAAACCGCAGACCACTGTGCGGACCGAAGTCCTTCCCAGGGTCGGCGTCGACCTTCATCTCGAGCTTCACGGCCCCCGATTGCGCGAAGGGCTGACCGATGCCCTACGCGCGGCGGTTCGCTCAGGGAGGCTCGTACCGGGTACCAGGCTGCCAGCTTCCAGAGCATTGGCCGATGACCTTGGCATCGCGCGGAGCACGGTCACGGAGTGCTACACCGCGTTGATCGAAGAAGGTTGGCTGACCGCGCGGCACGGATCAGGAACACGCGTGGCGGAACGAGCGAAACCGCTTCGTAACCCCGCGCAGAATGGTCGGACCGGGTCACGACGCCCATCCGCACACGGGCTCGGCCCGGGAGTGGCGGACTATGCGGAGTTCCCCCGCGCACCATGGCTAGCGGCAGCCCGACGCGCATTCGCAGCGGCGCCGCACACTGCCTTCGGATACGGCGATCCTCTCGGATGGTGGGAGCTACGCAAGACTCTCTCCGACTATCTGTCCCGAGTTCGCGGAGTGTATGCCGACCCCGGACAGATCGTCATCACCTCAGGCTTCCACCACGGTCTGTCCGTGATCGCGCGGGCGCTCAAGGCGCATGCGATTGACACCGTGGCCGTCGAAGGCTACGGCCTCGACATCTATCGAGCGGTGCTCAGAGACGAAGAAATGAACATCCCGCCACTGCGAGTCGATGAGAACGGTGCACGGGTACAGGACCTCACCTACCTGGCGGGAGTGAATGCGGTACTGCTGACGCCGGCGCATCAGTTCCCGACGGGTTTCGCATTGTCCACCGACCGCCGGAGCGCGGTTCTGGACTGGGCGCGCCGCAGCGGCGGAATGATCCTCGAAGATGACTACGACGGGGAGTTCCGCTATGACCGCAAACCCGTCGGTGCGCTGCAGGGCCTGGATCCCGATCACGTCGTCTACTTCGGAACCGCTAGCAAATCCATCGCGCCGGCGCTGAGACTAGCGTGGATGGTCGTACCTGAGTACCTCCTCAGTGCGGTCACGGAGGCCAAAGGGCGGGTCGATACGGTGAGCGTGCTGGACCAGCTGATCTTTACCGAGTTTATGAAGTCCGGCGCCTTCGACCGACATGTTCGGGGCAGACGGCAAAACTATCGTCGCCGCCGCGATGAACTCATCGAGGCCATCGAAGAGAGCGCCTCCAATGTTCGGGTCGCAGGCATGGCGGCAGGGTTGCAGGCCGTCCTGACCCTTCCCAAGGGTACGGAGGCACGGGTCCTCCAAGCGGCCGCACGACAAGGGTTGATCGTCGGTGGCCTCGGGGAGTTCCGTCACCCGTCGGTCGATGTACATCAGCCGTGGAGCGATGCGTTGGTCGTCAACTTCTCGGCTGTATCCGACAGCGCCTGGCCCGGAGCGTTGAGGACGCTCCGCAGCATTCTGCCGTAGTCCAGCGGATCAGCTCTCTTGCCAGACGGACAAAAAGCGATCTGCAAAAGGACACCTCGAGCGGTATGCGGCCGTCGACTTCTCACCTGTTGCCTGGAAACGTAGCGCAGGCAGAGGACAGCACCGGAAGGGCGCCGTCCCTGGTCGGGCGGAGGCACTCGAGCGTGCTACCGCAGAGCACGCGGGGACCTAGACGACGGTGAACCGAACGCACTCGACCTTGGGTTCGCGGTTGCATCCGCCATGGTTCCCGACCAATGGTCTGAGGCGGGTGCCGCGATTTTGTCGTTCTGATCCGCGTCAGGCAAATTGGTCTGCCCAATTGACCCAAAAGTGGACTAAACATGTAGACCGTTTCTCACTAGCGTGGAATTACAGCGGTCGGAAATCCACATCGGCCGCATTCCTCTCCTTACAAGGAGCTTTCGTGCTTTCTACTCAAACCGCGGCCCCATCTGGCGTCGTACCGAGGCCTCGCGCTTTGCCTGGCGGCCTTGCGATGACGGGCGCCGCCGTCGCGTTCGCCAGCATGTATCTTGCTGCTGGTGCGCTGACGCCTCTTCTTGTGGCGTACAAGCAGCAGTGGGGCTTCCCACCCGAGATGATCAACGTGGCATTCGCGGTTTACGCGATCGGGTTTCTTGCCGCTGCACTTATCCTCGGATCCCTCTCGGATTACATCGGGCGGCGCCCTGTGCTGATCGGTGCCCTGATCGTGCAACTCGCCTCGAGTGTCCTGTTCCTGGTGGGTACGGACGTCACCTGGGTCATCGCTGGGCGAATCGTCCAGGGAATTGCCGGCGGCGCCGCCACTTCCGCGTTCACGGCGACGCTGGTCGAGTTCGCCCCCGCGGGCAGGAAGAGAATTGGCACCGTGCTTGGCAGCATCGGTCTCACGGGAGGACTCGCTTTGGGGTCACTCCTGGCGGGGCTTGCGATACAGCTGACCCCGGCAGCGAACACCATCGTGTTCGTCGTGCTGATCGTGCTGACGATCCTCGGGGGCGTTACCGTGATCGCTTCGCCTGAAACGGTGACCTGCAGCCCAGGATGGCGTCGATCATTAACCCCGCGGGTCTCGATCCCGTCGTCAGCTCGCAAAGAGTTCTACGCAGCGGCCCCAGTGGTTGCGGCAGTCTGGATGCTGGCCGGTCTCTCAGGGGGCCTAGCGCCGAACATGGTGCGCAGTATCTTCTATCTCGACAGCCCATTCCTGGGCGGGTTCGCTGGATTCGTGGCGCCGGCGATGGCGGCCGGGATCGGGCTCGTCTTCGCCAAAGTGCCCTCGCGCCGGGCGATGCTCATCGGCATCTACGCGTCTATCGTCGGCGCCGCGGGGATCATCGGCGGGGTCTTCGCGGGGAGCCTGACGATCATGATCCTCGGACAGGCCGTCGCCGGCATCGGTTTCGGTGCGTCCTTCACCGCCGCCCTTCAGTTGCTCATCCCCCTGGTCACATCGCATCAACGCGCCGGGATCGTCGCATCGATCTACGTGGTGTCCTACCTCGCATTCGGTCTCCCCATCGTGAGCGAAGGGCAGCTCGTCGAACCACTCGGAGAGATCCCCGCCGTGGTCTGTTATACCGCCCTCACGATCCTCTTGGCTCTGTTGAGCCTCGTCGCTCAAGCACGACTCACACGCCGCGCCTGAGCGGCTATCAGCTCTACCAACATAGAAACGGAGAACACGATGTCCAGAATTTTTCTAGCCGGAGCATCCGGAGTCATCGGCCAACGTCTGATCCCGCTGCTCGTCGCCGCAGGCCACACAGTGGCAGGCATGACGCGATCGGCGAACAAGACAGATCGGCTCAAGGAGCTCGGCGCCCAGCCGCTCCTCGTCGACGTCTTTGACCGTGACGCGCTCATCGCCGCCGTCGTCGAATTCAAGCCAGACTTCATACTCAATGAGCTCACCGATCTGCCCGACGATGTGAACAGGATCGCGGAATTCGGTGACCTGAACGCCCGGATCCGCACCGAGGGCAATCAGAACATCATCGATGCGGCCCGCGCGAGCGGTTCACCGAAGATCCTCGCGCAGACCGTGGCCTGGGAGCTGCCCGACGGGCCCGACGCCCGCGCAGTGAAGCAGCTCGAGGCCACCGTCCTCGCCGAGGGCGGTGTCCTGCTCAGCTACGGGCAGTTTTACGGGCCCGGCACATACAACGAGAGTGGCATCCCCGCCGAGCCGCGCGTGGAGATCGACCGCGCCGCCGAGCGCACCGTTGCACTCCTTGACGCTCCCAGCGCAGTGGTGACCATCACCGACTGACTTACATCGACGAAGGAAGGTCGGAGCCTGCGCTGGCATACGACAGCGCAGCCCCGCTCGGGGCATGCTTTACCCGTCAACCAGGACAGTAGCGACGGATCGGCGAGATGCAATGGTCAGAGGCGCTCTGCCGTCGGCTACACCGACTCTGTGTGGCCTCATGCCAGCTACGTCGAAGGGGAGACGGCTATGGCGCAGGTATTGCGCAAGCTCGAACCGTCTCCTCGACCTGGATGACCCCGCGACGCGGTCAATGGAGACTGGGTCCAGCCGTCTACAGAAACTCGCGTTATCTGAGTTCGCAGTCCATCACCAAACGATCAGGAGTCTCTCTATGCCATCCGAGGCAACGGCAGCGGCAATGAATTCGCAGAGCCGCCCGACGTGGCGCGTGCGGGCATGCCCGACGATCGCCCGAGCGATGTCATGAAGGAACCGGGCAGCGTCGCTCAGGGTGCCTGGCTTGTCGCGATCGATCTGGACGGCACCACGATTGGCGAGACAGAGGAGGCAAGCCCGGCGGTGGTGACTCAACTTCGACGCATCGAACGGGTGGGTCACCACCTGCTCATCGCTACGGGTCGGTCGGCGGCAACGACTCTGCCCGTGCTCGACCGAATCGGAGTGTGGCCGGAGTACCTCGTCTGCTCAAACGGCGCCGTGATCCTGCAGCGGGATACTGCAGCGACGAGCGGGTATCACCGACTCCACGCGGCGGGTTTCCAGACCGCGGCAGTGTTGGAGGCGATCCGCGCGCATCTGCCAGAAGCGCACATCGCCGTAGAGGACGAGGCCGGCACCTACCGGTATACGCATCCATTCCCGCCCGCGACGACCGGGGCCGCCGAGGACCAGGTCATCGTGCCGTTCGAGACCTTGCTCGATGGTCGGGCGGTCCGAGTAATCGCGGTCCTCCCTGATCACGATGTCTCCGAGTTCAGGGTGAGCGTCGAACGGATGGACCTTAAGGGAGTGACGTTCTCGCTCGGCTGGACGGCCTGGCTTGATATCGCCGCGGAAGGCATCACCAAGGCGGTGGCAGCGGAGAAGGTTCGGGCGGTGCTCGATTTCGGCCGCGACCGCGTCCTCGCTGTCGGCGACGGCTTCAATGACATCGAGTTCCTGCAATGGGCAGGGCAGTTCGGGCGCGGGGTGGCTATGGGTCATGCTCCCAAAGAGCTTCGGGCCGTGGCGTCGGAGATCACGGGCACATTCGCTGAAGATGGCCTTGTGCGGGTCCTCGCGTCCCTCTGAACCGAACAACCCAAAGACCCTGAAGCCCCGCCGCTCTCGCGGCGAAGTCCCATCAGATGCTCCGAATACGGCTACAGCCAACCGCGTTCGACGGCGCGGATCCCGGCCTGAAACCGGCTGGTCGCGCCCAGCCGCTCCAATAACTGCGCGACGTGTCGGCGGAAGGTGCGTTCGCTGACCGCGAGCCGTTTACATGCGGCCTCGTCGGTCAGGCCTTCACTCATCACGCGGATTACTGCGAGTTCGATCTGGGTGGGGCGGCCGCTGGGTGCTGCCGGGTCGATCTGCTTCAGTTCCCGGCCGCTGCGAAATAGTCCCCAGGCAAGATGACGCAGCCCGATGACTAGGGCCGGCTCGGTGGTGATAATTGCGCCGTCACTGCGCCGGTCGCGCACGATCGGCACCACCGCGCGGGCGCCATCGGAGATGATCATTCGGTAGGGGACTGCGTCGGTGAACTGTACCTGCGCGCCGTCCGCGCAGATGGTAGTGGTGTATGTCCGGACTCGGGAGAGTTGCGCGAACTCGACGGGATAGACGATCCGTAGTCGTACTCCGCGCGCGAGCAGTGCCCGGTCTGCCGGCAGGGCGGCGTTGAACGCCTCGGCCGAGGGTGGTTCTCCGGCGTGCAGGCTGAGCAGTTCCCGGCCGGTGCGGTCCGCGAGCTGGGTGAGCCGCGCGCGTAAGACGGACAGGGCGGTTACTTGTTGAACCAGTAGCGCGGGATCTGGCTCTGGCTCGGTGAGCAGTCGGTCGAGAGCGGCGCGCCCGCCGAGCAGCTGCTGGTCGCGGGCGGACGCAGCGGCGTGGCGTCTGCTTAGCTCTCGTATCGCGTCATGATTATCGAAATCGGTCCCGCCAGCCGGTCGGTGCCGCGCCCACTCGTGCAGGTCTACGTCCCGCCGGGTTCGCGTCACGCTCGCGGGGGCTGCGCTCACGACTCGTCCTCCTCTCGGAACGGTTTTCCATGGTGAGCAGGGGAAACTATATTCACTCTAGGCTCGATGCCATTGCTAACCGCTGTTGTGAGGCGACTCATAGTTGAGGTTAGGGAACCTATGCCTTCTTTCCGCGTCTGCGCGCGCCTGGAGCGTGGAGAGACGATCTACGGTCGATGCGTTTGCCTCGGTCGTTCGGATCGGCGGACTACTCGAGATGGGGCGGCCGACGGCCCCGCGCCGGTACGAAAGTATTGGCGCGGGGCCTGTGACGTAGTCATAGCCACGGGTCTCATGTACCCACAACGGCGGCTGTAAAACGCCAAGAAGCCCCACCCGCTAATCACTAGTGGGGTGCTTGTGGTTTGGTGAGGCCCCCGAGCAATTCGGGGGGATTTGGGGGCCTCCGCGACTCGCCTCCGGGGGAGTCGGTCGCACGGCCTCGGAAGCGACCCCGAGGCCAGATGCCCCGGGAGCGACCCGAGACTTGCTAAGCCTACGCGGAAAAACGTGCGCACCGAAGATTCGACACGGATGTCGACTCGGTCACTTGACCAGACAAAGTTGCGTTTTCTACTACCGCTGACCAGCAGATTGGTATTAAATAAGCGAGCACGCATCGATTTGGGGACTTCGGGGGGAGCCGCATTGATACCGTGCGAGGCTCGGTCAAAGGTTAGATGGGGGTCTACTCTTCGAGCATCCGGTAGAGGTGCCGCGGGACCCCGCAACCATTCGTGGTTGCAGGGTCCCCGTGCTTTAGCGGGAGTCGAGACCGCTAGCAGTGCTACTCGGCAACGGTGGAGGCATACGTACTCGGGCCTCAGGTACGTCCCGCGGCTCAGTGATCACGAGTGTTGGGCAGTATTCGAGGAACTCGTCTCACGCAGCGCCGCGGTCACACTATCGACACCGACGACGCGGACCTGATTGCGGTGGCAGCAGACTTCGGGCTGCGCGTGTTCTAACTTCATGCCCG